>CBDTZM010000243.1:0-4270 GCA_965364915.1 uncultured Pseudomonadales bacterium
AATCTTGATCATGGGCGGCCAGAGGCCGACCCCCGCGGTGAACCCCAGGAGATTGACTTCAACTCCCTCCCGCAATCCGATCGCACCTCCCAAGATCGTGGCCTGCACCGCCATCCCCGTTCCCCGCCTACATGCCATTCTCGACGCGCAAATCAATGAGCTCGCATTGTTGGACGATCACCCCGGTGCGCTGGGCAGTCTCGAAGCGGACCTCGGGCCCTTCACAGCGCGCAGCTACGTCACGTTCCAACAGCGTTATACCGTAGGCGACAAGCCGATCCAAACAGGTGGCGGATTTCTCATTGCCCGACACTTCATGCCCAACTACGGCCGTTGGCAAACCGAGGAACCTAGGTCCGACAACTACGTTTCCATCTCGAGTACCAACGCAAACGTCAGCTTCGCCACCGACAGTTTCTCGATGACGGGCATGCACGGCGGTTTCCGCAGTGCGGCGCCAACTCTGGTGTTTCGGATTGCGACGGGCAAGCTCCAAGAAGGCGACGTGGTGACGATTACCTACGGAGATTCCAGCCAAGGCAGCAGCGGGTTGCTCATGGCCGATTTCTCGAGTGACCGCATGCCGTTTCCCATCTACCTCGCCTTCGAGGATGGAGGACATTTTTTTACGCTACCCATCCAACCGATCGTCGTGGTCGGTACTCAGGTCGCGCGTGTGAAGGGTTTCGCACCATCGGTCGTCTCGACCGACGAAGTGTTCACGCTGTCGGTGCGCGCCGAGGATAAGTTTTTCAACCGCGCCACCGGGCCGCTGCCGTCATGGCGAATCTCGTTGGACGGCAGACGCATCACCGATATCCCAGCGGACAGCAGCGCCATCACGATCGTCAAGAATGTCCGTCTCCCCAAGCCCGGTATATACCGCTTCGAGATCAGAAGCGGTGACGGCACGATCGTGGGCACCAGCAATCCCGTCGTATCCGAAACCAATCCGACGCGGCGCATCTTTTGGGGCGATTCGCATGCCCACTCCGGATTCGCCGAAGGCATCGGTACGCCTACCCGTTTCATGAATTGGGCTCGGGACGATGCGCGCCTCGACTGGGTCGCGCACTCGGAACACGATATCTGGACCGACGACAACGAGTGGGAAGTGCTGCGCAAGCACGTAAAGGATTACACCGAGGACGGTGAGTTCATCGCTTTTCTAAGCTACGAGTGGACCGTCAACAACCTCTCTGGCGGACACCACAACGTGTTGTATCGCACGCCGGACAACCGCCAACGCGTGTCCTCGCACTTCGCACCAACGTTATCGAAACTCTACCAGGGATTGCGCACCCAAGCGGAGCCGCGAGATGTGGTGGTGATACCGCATGCACACCAAGCCGGCGACTATCGCCTCAACGACCCGGAGTTGGAACCTCTGGTCGAAGTCATGTCACAGCACGGTACGTTCGAATGGTTCGGGCGTATGTATCTGAATCACGGTCATCAGGTCGGGTTCACCGCCGCGTCGGACAACCATCTCAGCCAACCCGGATACACCGCACCGTTGGGGGGTTCGTTGTCACAGCGGGGAGGACTGGGAGCAATCCTCGCTCAGGAGAAAAGCATCGACGGCATTTTCGACGGCATGAAGGCGCTGAGCTCATACGCGACCACCGGCGAGCGGATTATCTTGGACGTGACCTTGAACGACCACGCGATGGGTCAGCGGGCGCCATTCGCCGAAATTCGGCGCATCACCGGACGCGTTATCGGCACCGCGCCTATCGACACCATCACGTTGATCAAGAACGACGAAGAAATATGGCAGCAGGACTACTTGGCGGATGCCGCCGACCGGCTCAACCGGGAAGATACCTTTCTCTTGAGCTTCGCTTCTGACTCCAAGCCTATCCACGCCGGCGACAATCCCCGCGGCTGGCGTGCTTGGCACGGTACGCTCAGCATCGTCAACGCGACACTCGAGTCTGCCGAAGGCACCGACTTCCACAGTCACGCGGTGCAGTCCCTCGAGGTCGATGCGGAAGATCCCAACACGGTGCATTTTCGCACGCAAAGTCGCGGCGATAGCACGTCACTCAAGCTGCGGTTGTCCGGCCTCAAACGCACAAGCGAGTTCACGATCAAGCTGGAACCCGGTCGCGAGACCGGCGGCGCACCACCCGTATACCGGCCCAAGCAAACCTCGGACGCTGCCGAACTCACGTTCTCGATACGCGACCTCGAGCGCGGGCAAGCGGTTCAGACGCTAACCGTCGATGACTATACCGACCGCGTCACTCTGAGGCGGGCGGTCAAGAACGGCGTCATGCAGACACCGTTCGAATTCACCGATGAAAGCATGGGACAAGGCGACTACTACTATGTACGCGTCAAGCAGGCCGACGACGCGATGGCCTGGTCCAGCCCAATCTGGGTCGGTGGCCACCCGAAACGCTAGTGTCCGCGTCATTCGAACTACACCCACGCCTCGATCAAGACTGTTTTCGCGTTTGCGACCTAACGTTGACCCGGGTTTTGTTGATGAACGACGCTCGCTATCCGTGGTGCATTCTCGTCCCACGTGAGCCGCACTTGCGTGAGCTTCACGACCTGCCGAGCACCATGCGTGAAACGCTATTCACGGAAATCGAATTGGTGTCGGTGGCACTGCAAGACCTGTTCACGACGGAAAAGATCAACGTCGCCGCGCTCGGCAACCAGGTGCCGCAGTTGCACATACACGTCATCGCGCGACATTCGCAGGACGCCGCCTGGCCGAACCCGGTTTGGGCCGCGGGAGCGCCAGAACCCTACGGGGACGCTGCCGCGGCCGTTAGAATCGACGAGTTGCGGGGTGCGTTGGCGGATTAGATCCGCTACATGCGTTCGATGATCGTGGCGGTACCCATACCGCCGCCAGTGCACATCGCAATCAACGCGGTCTCTTTGTCCTCCCTTTCGAGTTGATCCACCGCGGTGCCGATGAGCATGCCGCCGGTCGCGCCGATGGGATGTCCCAACGCGATAGCGCCACCGTCCACGTTTACCACATCGTGACCGATCTCCATCTCTTTCATGAATTTCAAGACCACCGAAGCGAACGCCTCGTTGACCTCGAAGAGATCGATGTCACTCTTCGTCATGCCCGCCTTCTCCAGACAACGCTTCGCAGCGGGCGCCGGCGCCGTCAGCATGATCAACGGTTCGGTACCCGCGGTTGCCGTCATGCGAATGCGAGCGCGGGGTTTGAGACCGTGCGCTTCTGCGTACTCGGGGCTCGCGACCAAAACGGCGCTCGCGCCATCCACCACGCCCGATGAGTTACCGGCGTGGTGCATATGCTGAATTTCGCCGACGTCCGGATAGACTTCGGTGACCATTGCGCCGAACGGCTTGTCGAAGCCTTCGACATGCGCATCGATCATAGCCGCAAACGAAGGGTTCAACCCCGCCAGACTCTCGAGCGTCGTACCCGGCCGCGGATGCTCGTCCCGGTCGAGCGCGGCGCTGCCATCGTCGTTGAAGATAGGCACCAGCGCAGCATCGAAACGGCCTTCTTCGATCGAACGGGCGGTGCGTGTCTGGCTTTCTACCGCATAGCCGTCGACGTCGTTGCGCGTAAAACCTTCGATCGTCGAAATGAGATCGGCTGAAATACCCTGCGGTACCTGCGGATGCAGGTGGCGCAAGTGCTCGTTGTTGGCGTGAAAGCCATTCGCATGGGTTGGCGAGTAACGTGACATGAACTCGACGCCACCACCGATGACGGCTTCCTGCTGGCCGGACATGACGCCCATGGCCGCGAACGACACGGCCTGCTGACCGCTACCGCAAAACCGGTGCAGCGTCACCCCGGTTACCGATAATGGCCATCCGGCATCCAACACCGACATGCGCGCAATGTCGTGCGCGTGATCACCGCTTCCCGAACCGCAACCAGCAACGACGTCTTCGATGTCCCCTGGATCGAAGCCTACCTTCTCGCGCAACCCGTTTAACACCTGAGCCATACAACGCTGCGGATGCAGGTGGCTCAAACTCCCCACTCCTGGCTTGCCGCGACCTCTCGGTGAGCGGGCATGATCGATGATCCACGCTTCTCGCATGTCTATTCCTAACCGTCGAAACGAAGCTCAGGATTCTAACCGCAAACGGCTCTAATTAGTCGGCAGCAACCGTGTAGCTGTCGACTAGCCGCATGTGTCCGCGCAGCGTACCGTTCACGTTAATGCTCACCGGCACGATGAGGCCGTGTCGTTCGGTAAAACGGATCTCTGCGTCGAACTCATCGCCATCTTCGTCAACTACGTGATAGCGA
>CBDTZM010000244.1:0-4265 GCA_965364915.1 uncultured Pseudomonadales bacterium
CCGCCATGATGAACGGCGCTGCCCATGCCTTGAAGTCCTCGTCATAGAACGCCGTGTTGCTATCGGGTCCGTCCAAACCCCGCGCACCGCCCTCGGGGTTCAGCCCGTACGGATCGCTGGCGATCGCGTTGACGCGCGGATCCTTTTCGGCTCGTTCCATCATGTCGAGCATGCTGGCAACCGTTCCGCCGCTGAAACCGCCTTTGAAGTCGAGCGCCCGGTACTTCACCTCGTTGGCGTACACGCCGTGTGCATCTGCCATTGCGCGTTGCACATAAAAGACGCCGAGATCCGAGGGCACGCTGTCGAAGCCGCAGGTGTGCACGATACGGGCCCCGCTGGCCGACGCGGTGGCCTCGTGGTTCTGGATCATCTCGCGCATCCAGTGCACCTCACCCGTGAGATCGCAGTAGTCGACACCCTCCTCGGCGCAGGCTTGCACGAGTTCCGAACCGTAGCGCGCGTAGGGGCCAACCGTCGTACACATGACGCGGGTCTGTCTGACGATCGCGCGCAATCCGTCGAGATCGTGACTGTCTGCGATCTGGGGAGGCAGTTGCCCCACGCCGGCTCCGAGGGCTTGGCGAAGGCTCTCCAACTTCCGGCCGTTGCGCCCGCCAATCGTCCATTGGATCTCGCCATCGAGACCGTACCGATCGGCCAGGTACTCGGCGACCAGCCGCCCGGTGAAGCCGGTCGCACCCCAGACCACGACATCGAAGGTCTTATCCATGTTGTGCCTTAATTTTCACTTCGTTCAAGTAGCTAAAATAGCCCCAATTGCTTGTCGTCACCAATGACCTGCTCGAACTCGAGGTCAAGGGTAGCCAACACTGGCTCCGCAACCGGCCTCACCTGTTTTTGGATGTAGTGTTCCCTATCCGGTTCCGCAGTCAGGTTGTCGAGCGGCTCCGGGCCAGCCCGGGTAATCAGATAGTTGACCACGCGCGCGGCCGGCTCGTTGGATTTGCGGGCAGCCGCGACGTGCGGCGGCGTGCTCGCCGTATACTCCGCCACCGGTTTTCTCAGTCCCTTGCGGTAGACCAGCCAGTCGTCGTGCACGCCTTTGCGCACCTCGTCGACCATCTCGCGCAAGTACGCCTCGACCGGTTCATCACCGAAGAGTCTTGCGTACAGCTCGCGTTGCACTTGCTTGGCAAGCTCGGTCCAGTCGCGGCGCACCACCTCCATGCCGACAAACTCCACCTCCGGCTGGCCGGAGATAACGCCCGCGTAGCGTTTGCGCGCACCCCCGGTGCCGGAGCGTACCGCCGGTAGAAACAGCTTTCGATAGAGCTTCTCGAACTCCAGTTCCAGGCGACTCACCACGCCGCTCTGCTCGTCAATATGCCGAGTGACCTCCGCGGTGAGCGCCAGCGCGAGCTTGGGGCCCTCGACGTTGGCGTCTTCGGCGACGAGACCTGAGGCAACGAACAAACTGTCTGTGTCCCCGTACAAGACTCGAAAGCCGCGTGCTTCGAACCAGCTTTTCGACCAAAGCAGCAGGTATCGGCCTTGACCGGTAATCGCGTTGGCGATCTCAGGGTTGTGAAAACGGCATGCTGGTGTACCCAGCACGCCATAAAAGGAGTTCATCAGTATCTTGATGGCCTGAGAAGCGACCGCATCGCCGCTTTGCTTGGCCTTTTCCCGTTGCGGGAACAACCGATCGAGAAGTGTCGGCAGAATCGCCGGCTGACGCCGAAAACGTGCGCCGCTGGCCATATCGATCGCGTCATCCTGCGCCTGGTCCGGTGCTATGAAGCCTAGCGGATCGACGTTGTAGGTGCGGATGATGCTCGGGTACAGGCTCTTGAAGTCGAACACCCAGACGTTGTCGTGCACGCCGGTGATCGGTTCCAGAACATGTCCCCCGGATTGAGCGGCGGATACCCTCGAGTCGCCACTGCGCACGGTGGGCGCCACGACATTGCGCTTGTTGAGCTCGGCAAGATACAAAAAATCGAACGACGCGATGCTGGCCGCTACCCGGTCGGGGGTCATACCCGTTAGGCGGCTGCGCGCCATCGCCAGATTGACGAGATCCAAGCGTTCAACAATTTCCAGGGCCAAGCGAGCGTCGGTGCGGGCATACAGCGCAAACGCGGCAAGATCGTTGGCGTAGTTGTCGAGGATCTCGGCAAGCCGGTCACGACTGTCTCCTGCAAGGGCTTTGCCTTCGCCCAACACCTCTCGCGCAACCGCGTCGAGCGAGTAGTCGTCCATTCGCACGAAGGCTCCGCGCAACAGGTCCATACCGTCCAACACGAGTCGTCCGGGAATGATCGCGCTGCCGCTACCGAAGTAACCCTGTGCCGGTCGGATTCTGATGCGGCCCGGTTCCCGTCCGAGGTTGAACGGATGGCGGACGCGCGCAGCGATGCGCGACAAGACGCTGAGATCGAAGTCGACGACGTTCCAGCCGGTCAACACATCGACGTCGAGCTCGACCACCCGCCGGCAAAAATGCTCGAGCGCCGCTTTTTCATCACGACAGGCAACGGCGCGTTCCGGCATCGGTCTGGCGCTCGAGTCGACGATGTACACCTCATCGACACCACAGCCATACAGCGAGATGGCCAGTAGCCGGTCTGCTTTGCCTTCGGTTTCGATGTCGAAGGCCAAAACCTTCGGCGCAACCCCGACATCGGCCGGGAGCAACTCGGGTTCGTCGAACACCCACACACACCCGTCTCCCGGCGTGCGGGAGCCGCGAATTTCACAACCCCCTTTGATGTCTCGATCGATGAGATAGCGCACCGCAAAACGCACATCGGCCTCGAACGTATCGAGTCCGGTTTTGTGCAGGCGGTCTCGCACGACGGGCGCATCGGAGGGTGTCGCGACAACGACTTTTTGCACGGCTTGCCCGGCAAAGGTTGTTTTATTCGATGCTTGCAACGTCGCCCCCTGCCAAACGCCCGGGGTTTGCGTTTTCGCAACATCCTGCGCGCGAACATAAAAGTGCGGTACTTGGCGACGATCACGAACCAGGAACGTCGCACCGTCGGTCAGTCGGCCATACAAGCGGACTTCCGGCTGTCCGCTCTCAATCCTGTAGCTCGCCTGTAAAATGAAGCCTAGCGCGGACGGAGGCTCCACCGTCGCGTCACGATCAGTCGATTCGTTCATGCGTTGACTGGCCATCAATCAAACAACACGCCCCGATTCATGATGCCGGTGGGATCGACGGCGGCCTTGGCGGCTCGAAACGCATTCGCAAACAGATCCGGGCGTTGTTTGTCATAGCCGGGACGATGCAGGCGTCCCACGGCATGATGGTGGGTCACGCTGCCTCCCGCAGCGACCACCGCGTCGGTGGCAGCCGCCTTGATCTCTTGCCACTGTTCCAACTCACCGCCCAACTTCCCGACACCGGAAAAACTGTAATAGGGTGCGGGACCATCGGGATACACGTGGGTAAACCGGCACGACAGGGTGGCGGTACCGGCAAAGACACGGGCAAGCGCCCGGCCCACGCGTTCGCGCACCACAGCATCGAACTCATTGAACTTATCCCACGTTATCGCGGTTTCGAACGTATCTGCCACCAGGCCCAGACCGTTGGTGAGGCCGGCATTCACATTGATGAAGGCATCGCGCCAAGCACCCACCGCGCCCTCGCGACCGGTCGACTGGCCGTGCCCATCGTCGATGCGAATCGCCTCGTCCTCGATGTTGCCACCGGCGTCTCTCGCGATGGCGACCGCCGCGGAGATGTTGGGTGCTTGGGTGACATCCGCCGACTCGAAGCCGACGATCAGAAGCGATTGCTCGCCGTCCAAACCCGCACTTTGACGTGCCTCGACCGGGTCCAACAGCCTGAGATTGGCTGGCATGAGCTTCGCTTGCACGATCTGTCGAGCGCCTTCGGCGCCGGCTTGCCAGGTGGGAAACACGACACCGGCCGTTGCCCGAAAAGTCGGCCGTTTCTGAACCCGCAGCCAGCACTCGCTAATGACACCCAGGGTGCCTTCCGATCCGATGACCATGCGGTCGGGACTCGGCCCGGCACCGCTCCCCGGCAACCGGCGCGACTCCCACCAGCCTCTGGGCGTCAGCATGCGCACGCTCTCGACGAAATCGTCGATGTGCGTGTGGTTGGTCGCGTAGTGCCCGCCCGAACGGGTCGCCACCCAACCGCCCACCGTGGACCAGGGGAAGCTTTGCGGGAAATGCCGCAACGTCAACCCGTGCGGGCGTAAAACGTCCTCGAGATCGGGGCCCAGCATACCGGCCTGTACCCGCGCAGCACGGGATACCTC
>CBDTZM010000245.1:0-4264 GCA_965364915.1 uncultured Pseudomonadales bacterium
TTCCGATCTCCATCGAAGGCTTGTACGGGGCGGGCGAGGTTGCCTGTGTTTCGGTACACGGAGCGAATCGTCTTGGCGGTAACTCGCTGCTCGATTTGATCGTATTCGGACGCGCCGCAGGTCAGCACATCGAACAACGCATGCGCACGGGGGTCAGTTACCGAGATGCCAGTGACTCTGACCTCGAGGCCGCGCTTTCGAGGCTCAACCGTTGGAACGACTCGACGGGTGGGGAATCGGTGGCCGCCCTCAAGCAAGAACTGCAGGACACCATGCAGGTGAGCTTCGGCGTGTTCCGTACCGAACAAAACATGCGCGAAGGCATCAAGACGCTGGCGGAGTTGCGGGACCGTATAGGCTCGGCGCACTTGAGCGACAAGAGCAACGCGTTCAACACGGCGCGCATGGAAGCACTGGAGCTGGACAACCTGTTGGAGGTTGCGGAGGCAACGGCGATCACCGCCGAAGAGCGCCGGGAGAGCCGTGGCGCACATGCCAGAGACGATTATCGGGAGCGTGACGATGAAAACTGGTTATGCCACTCCCTGTATTTTCCCAAAGATAAACGCGTCACCAAGCGCTCGGTGAACTTCGAACCGAAGACCATCGAACCCTTTCAACCGACCGTGAGATCTTACTAGAGAGACCTATTAGAGAGAATTGATGCAAGTCAGCGTTTACCGATACAACCCCGATGTCGATGAAGTACCGCAGATGCGGGACATGTCCCTGGAATTGCCGGAAGGCAAAGACCTCATGGTGCTCGACGTGTTAGAGCTGCTGAAAGCTCAAGATCCATCGCTCTCGTACCGGCGCTCCTGTCGTGAAGGGGTGTGCGGATCGGACGGCATCAACATGAACGGCAAGAACGGATTGGCGTGCATCACGCCGGTCTCCGCGGTGGCCAAACGCGGCAAGTTGGTACTGCGCCCGCTGCCCGGCTTGCCGGTGGTAAGAGACTTGGTGGTCGACATGACCCAGTTCTACCGGCAATACGAAAAAGTACAACCCTTCCTCATCAACGACACACCGCCTCCGGCACAGGAACGACTGCAGTCGCCCGAGGAACGCGCAAAACTCGACGGGCTCTATGAATGTATCTTGTGTGCGTGCTGCTCGACGGCGTGCCCCTCGTTCTGGTGGAACCCGGACAAGTTCATAGGGCCTGCGGGACTGCTGCAGGCGTATCGCTTCCTCGCCGATAGCCGCGACACCGCGGACGCCGAGCGCCTTGCGAACCTGGACGATCCGTTTAGCCTATTCCGCTGCCGCGGTATCATGAACTGCGTGGCCGTGTGCCCGAAAGGCCTGAATCCGACGAGAGCCATCGGTAAGATCCGCACCATGCTGTTACAGCAAGGCACTTGAGTAGCAGACCGGCGCGGCATCTGCGCTGCGCATTAGGAATAATCACACTAGATGGCTGAGTCATTCTTGGAGCGTATGAGTAAAAGCTCGCATCTCGCGGGTACCAACGCTGCGTACGTGGAAGCGCTCTACGAGACATACCTCGCCGAACCGAATGCGGTGCCCTTGGAATGGCAGAGTTACTTCGACGCGCTACCCAGCGTTACCGGTGCTGAGGACATAGACATTCCTCATAGCGGCATCGTCCAGCACTTCGAACGTATCGGCCGCAACCGCCTCAAGGCACGTCCCGAGAGGGCCAGTGCGGCGATCGAGAGCGAGCATGAGCGCAAGCAGATGCGCGTCGCGGAGCTCATTTCCGCTTATCGCCACCGCGGCCACAAGAAGGCCGATATCGATCCGCTCGACATGATGGAACGACCCACCATGCCGGTGCTGGATCTCGACTACCACGGGCTCTCGCCGGCCGAACTCGAAGAGATCTTCAGCACCGGAACGCTGTTCTATGGTGAGAGCACCGCCAAACTTCGAGAAATCGTCGATCTTCTCGAGCAGACTTACTGTGCGAGTATCGGTGCGGAATACATGCACATCGTGCAGGCGAGCGAACAGCTGTGGGTACAGCAACGCCTCGAATCGGTCCGCGCCAAGGCGCCGTTGTCGCCCGCCGACAAGCGTAGCGTGCTCGAGCGCTTGACCGCGTCCGAGGGGCTCGAGAAGTATCTGCACGGGCGCTATCCGGGCACCAAACGTTTCGGTCTGGAGGGCGCCGAATCGCTCATTCCTTGCCTGCACGAGATGTTGCAGCGGTTAGGATCGCACGGCGTACTCGAGAGCGTCATCGGCATGGCTCACCGAGGGCGGTTGAACGTGTTGGTCAACATACTCGGCAAAGATCCGAGGGACCTGTTCGAGGAGTTCGACGGCAAGGTCACGTCAGAACAAGGCTCGGGCGACGTCAAGTACCATCAAGGGTTCTCGACCAACATCATGACACCCGGCGGCGAGATGCATTTGGCCTTGGCGTTCAACCCCTCGCACCTCGAGATCGTGAGCCCAGTGGTCGAAGGATCGGTGCGTGCTCGTCAGGACCGGCGCCGCGACTATGTCGGCGATCTTGTGGTGCCGATCTCGATTCACGGTGATGCGGCCTTTGCCGGGCAGGGCGTCGTGATGGAAACGTTTCAGATGTCGCAGACAAGGGGCTACAAGACCGGCGGCACCATTCACATCATCTTGAACAACCAGATCGGCTTCACCACGCATCGGCAAGACGACGCCCGTTCCACGGAGTACTGCACCGAAGTCGCCAAGATGGTGCAGGCACCGATTTTCCACGTGAATGGCGACGATCCGGAGGCGGTCGTGTTCGTCACCCAGTTGGCCATCGACTATCGCATGGAGTTTCGCAAGGACGTGGTCATCGATCTCGTCTGTTACCGACGCCGGGGGCACAACGAAGCGGAAGAGCCGATGAAGACGCAGCCGTTGATGTACCGCAAAATTCGGTCGCTGCCAACCACCCGCGAGCGCTACGTCGAGCGACTCGTCGAGCAGGACGTGGTGAGTCGGGTTGAAGTCGATGAGATGGCGGACCAGTACCGCAATACCCTCGACAGCGGTGGCAATGTGGCCATGCGAATCGTCACTGAGCCGAATCTGGATCTGTTCGTCAACTGGCGTCCCTACCTTGGTCACGAATGGACCGCGGCGGCGCAAACCCAGGTCACGCAAGAGCGCTTCCTCGATGTCGCAGCGCGGGTCAATCGAGTCCCCGATGGCTTCGAGGTGCAACGCCAAGTACAGAAGGTATTGGACGACCGGGCGGCCATGACCGCAGGGACTCAGCCGATCAACTGGGGTTATGCCGAGACCATGGCCTATGCGACGTTGATCGACGCGGGCCACGGGATACGCCTGACAGGCCAGGATGTCGGTGTCGGCACGTTCTCGCATCGGCACGCGTGTCTTTACAACCAGCGCGACGGCAAACGCTTCATCCCGCTAAATCACTTGGATGAGGCGACCAATTTCGACATCTACGATACGTTGTTGTCCGAAGAAGCGGTGCTGGCGTTTGAATATGGCTACGCGACGACGACGCCGGACACGTTGATCGTTTGGGAAGCGCAGTTCGGCGATTTCGCCAACGGGGCGCAAGTCGTCATCGATCAGTTCATCTCGTCCGGCGAAGCCAAGTGGCAACGCTTGTGCGGCTTGACGCTGCTGCTGCCGCATGGCTACGAGGGCGCCGGGCCCGAACATTCCTCGGCGCGTTTGGAGCGCTACCTGCAGCTTTGCGCAGAACACAACATGCAGGTTTGCGTGCCGACCACGCCTGCGCAGGTGTTTCACATGCTGCGCCGTCAAATGATTCGACCGTTGCGCAAGCCGCTGGTGGCGATGACGCCGAAAAGTCTGTTGCGTCACAAACAAGCCGTATCGACACTGGCGGAGTTGTACGACGGGGAGTTTCATACGGTGCTTGGGGAGGTAGACGATCTCGATCCGGCCGGCGTCGACCGGGTGGTGCTCTGTAGCGGCAAGGTCTACTACGATCTGTTGGCAATGCGTCGCGAGGCGAATGCGACCAACGTTGCCATCGTGCGCATCGAACAACTCTATCCCTACCCCGAGGCTGATTTAGAGCGAGTCATCAAACCCTACAGCAAACTCACAGCCATCGTGTGGTGCCAGGAAGAACCCATGAATCAAGGTGCGTGGTATCCGAGCCAGCATCACACCCGCCGAACGATCCTGAGGCATGACGACTCGTTGTACCTTGCTTATGCGGGGCGCGATGCGTTCGCTGCGACCGCGAGCGGATACATGCAAGTGTATAACGATCGGCAACAACGACTCGTCAACGACGCTTTGTTCGGGTAGCGGCAGGTTG
>CBDTZM010000246.1:0-4262 GCA_965364915.1 uncultured Pseudomonadales bacterium
CGTGCGTGGTTGCTGATCGTCCCTCGAGAGCCACGTTGCCTGGCCGGCAACTAAGCCGTTCTCCGGGCCGCCCGTCTCGATTCGCGACGTCACGATGTGGAACACCAGGTCGCTCTCGTCGTCTGCGAAGTCCAGATGCGAGCGTTGCTGCTGCTCCGCCAACAACTCCACCACATCGCGTTGATGAAACTCGACGACTTGCGCCGTGCCGCCGGTTGCCTGAGACGGTTTGCCGTCCCAGACGGCGAGCAAGATGTGGCTGTGCGCGGCGAGGTACACGCCGAGCTGGGCATATTGCAGATCTCGAGCCAATCCGGGTTCCGCGAGATCTTCTACCGACGTACCGTCGACGAGCGGCAGTTCGATGACTTCGCCCGCACTTTTGTGTTCGGCAAATTCATCCAGCGATTCCCCCTCGAAATCGAGTTCGTATATCGCTGCCGGCATGGGTAGCAGGTTGACCACGTCATAGCCGCGGGCGCGAGCCACATCACCGACCAAGCGGTCGGCACCTTCGGCCAACGGCGTCAACACCATCATCGGCAGATCCGGAAATTGAGCCGCAAGGATGTCGAAAAACCGCTCGACCTGCATGGTAATGGCGGGAATTTCCGTGGGCACGAGGTCTCGATGGCCCGTGACGCCAATCACCAACGATACGCGGTCCGCAGCATTCGACATCGTTGAAGCCTACCCCAATCGTGCGCTCCTACGCTATGCTCAGCGGTTGCCCGACAATAACGAGATCCACCATGCAGGACATCATCGCGACGCTAAAAGCCAAGCAGGCTGCGGCGGAGCTGGGCGGCGGCGAGCAGCGCATCGAGCAACAGCATCTCAAGGGCAAGCTCACCGCTAGGGAGCGCGTCGCGTTACTCGTCGACGAAGGCAGCTTCGAAGAATGGGACAAATTCGTCGAACACCGTTCTCACGACTTCGGCATGGAGGAGAACAAGATTCCCGGCGATGGCGTCGTCACCGGCTACGGCACGATCAACGGCCGTTTGGTGTTCGTTTTCAGCCAAGACTTTACGGTGTTCGGCGGGGCTCTCTCCGAGGCTCACGCCGAGAAAATCTGCAAGATCATGGACCAGGCCATGAAGGTCGGCGCACCCGTGATCGGCTTGAACGACTCTGGCGGCGCGCGTATTCAAGAGGGTGTTGCATCGCTTGGCGGCTACGCCGAGATTTTCCAACGCAACGTGTTAGCCTCCGGTGTCGTGCCGCAGTTGTCGGTGATCATGGGGCCATGCGCCGGTGGTGCAGTGTACTCGCCAGCGATGACCGACTTCATTTTCATGGTCGAAGATTCCGCCTACATGTTCGTGACCGGACCCGACGTGGTCAAAACGGTAACTCATGAAGACGTCACGCCCGAGGAACTCGGCGGCGCGAGTGTGCACACGACGAAGTCCGGCGTCGCCGATCTTGCGTGCGAGAACGACGTGGAAGCGTTGTTGCTAACCCGCAAGCTGTTCGATTATCTGCCCGCCAACAACCGTGACAAGCCGCCGCGGTGGCCAACCGAGGATTCAGCCGAGCGCACCGAGCCTTCGCTCGATACCCTGGTGCCCGGGGATTCAGCCAAGCCGTACGACATCAAAGAGGTGATCGTGAAAGTTGCCGACGAGGGGGAGTTTTTCGAGATTCAGCCCACGTTCGCCGCGAACATCGTCGTCGGCTTCATCCGTTTGCAAGGATCCACGGTCGGCGTAGTCGCCAACCAGCCCATGATGCTGGCCGGGTGTCTCGACATCGACTCGTCGAAGAAGGGCGCGCGCTTCGTGCGTTTCTGCGACGCCTTCAACATTCCCATATTCACGTTGGTCGACGTACCGGGCTTCATGCCGGGCACTGCACAGGAGTACGGCGGCATCATCAAGAACGGTGCGAAGCTGCTTTATGCCTACGCCGAATGTACAGTACCGAAGGTCACGTTGATCACCCGCAAGGCCTACGGCGGCGCCTACGACGTGATGGCATCCAAACACCTGCGCGGCGACGTCAACTTCGCCTGGCCGAGCGCCGAGATAGCGGTAATGGGTGCAAAAGGCGCGGTCGAGATCATCTTTCGCAAAGACAAGAACGACGAACAACTGATCCAGGCGCGCACCGACGAGTATCAGGCCAAGTTCGCGAACCCTTTCATTGCCGCCAGCCGTGGCTACGTCGACGACGTGTTCATGCCTTCGGAAACGCGGCAGCGCGTATGCCGATCGTTCGCCATGCTGCGCGACAAAAATCTAGAAAACCCGTGGCGCAAACACGGCAACATCCCTCTATAAAAAACGAGCCATGTTTAAGAAAATTCTCATTGCCAATCGTGGCGAGATAGCCTGCCGCGTCATCAAAACCGCCAAAAAGATGGGAATTCGAACCGTCGCCGTCTATTCCGACGCGGATGCGCAAGCCTTGCACGTACGCATGGCGGATGAAGCGATGCGCATCGGTACCGCCGCGTCCGCAGAGAGCTATCTACGCATCGACCGAGTCCTCGCCGCCGTCGAAGGCAGCGGTGCCGAAGCCGTGCATCCGGGGTATGGTTTCCTGTCGGAAAACGCCGCGTTCGCCGCCGCGCTAGGCAAGGCCAAGGTGGTATTCATCGGCCCCGGCAAGAAAGCGTTGACCAGCATGGGCGACAAAATCACGTCCAAACGGATTGCCGACAAAGCCGGCGTCAACACCATTCCGGGGTACACCGACGTGATAGACGGCCCGGACCACGCCGTTTCCGTCGCCAAAGAAATCGGCTACCCGGTGATGTTGAAAGCCAGCGCCGGCGGCGGCGGCAAAGGCATGCGAGTGGTGTGGAACGACGACGAGTGTCGTGAAGGGTTCGAGCGGGCCAGCAACGAAGCCAAGTCGAGCTTCGGCGACGACCGGGTATTTGCGGAAAAATTCATCGAGCAGCCGCGGCACATCGAAATTCAGGTAATGGCCGACAGCCACGGCAACATCATCTACCTGGGCGAACGGGAATGCTCGATTCAACGGCGCCATCAGAAAGTGATCGAAGAAGCACCCTCACCGTTTCTCGATGCAGACACGCGCCGAGCGATGGGCGAACAAGCCGTCGCCCTGGCCAAGGCCGTCAAGTATGAGTCCGCCGGCACCGTCGAGTTCATCGTCGACGCCGATCGGAACTTCTACTTCCTGGAAATGAATACGCGTCTGCAGGTCGAGCACCCAGTGACCGAATTCGTCACGGGTCAAGATCTGGTGGAACTGATGATTCGCGTTGCCGACGGCGAGAAGTTGCCGTTGCAGCAAGACGACGTAGAACTCAACGGCTGGGCGATCGAAGCACGCGTGTACGCCGAAGATCCGTTCCGCAACTTCATGCCTTCGATCGGCCGGCTAGTGCGCTACCGGGCGCCCGTGGAAAGTACTAACGTGCGCGTCGACACCGGAATAGAGGAAGGCAGCGAGGTGTCGATGTTCTACGATCCCATGATCGCGAAACTCGTCACCCATGGTGCAAATCGCGAACAAGCCATCGAACACATGAACGACGCACTGGATGGCTACTTCATTCGCGGCGTACGCCACAACATCAGTTTCTTGAACGCGCTTATCGCGCACCCGCGCTTTCGCGAGGGCAACCTCACCACCAACTTCATCGCGGAAGTTTATCCCGACGGTTTTCATGCCGCCGACGTACCACACACCGACTCGATGGTGCCCGTGGCCATCGCAGCGGTGGTGCACGTCAAGCGTGCCTATCGCGCTGCAGATATCAGCGGGCAAACCCGACGCTTCGCCTATGCGGTCGGCGAACGTTGGGTGGTCGTCGCCAACGGGCAACACTATCCCGTCACCGTGGTGCTCGTCGCAGACACCTATGAGGTACGCCACGGCGATGCGGTGGTTCAAGTGAAATCCGACTGGCGCATCGGCGATCCCGTGGTTCACGCAGAGATCAATGGCACGCCGGTGCTAGTACAGGTCGACAATGCCAAGGCCGGCTACACGCTCTACCACCGCGGTAGCGAGATCAACGCTTTGGTGTTGACGCCGCGGGTCGCAGCCTTGTGCGAACACATGATCGAAAAACCGCCACCGGACCTCAGCAAGTTCCTGCTTTCACCCATGCCGGGGTTGCTCGTGAAGCTAGTGGCCAGCGTCGGCGATGAAATCAAGGCCGGCGAAGAGGTCGCCGTGGTCGAGGCGATGAAAATGGAAAACAGCTTGCGAGCGAGCAACGACGCAATCGTTGCCAAGGTACTCGTAAACGAAGGCGACAGCTTGGAAGTCGATCAACC
>CBDTZM010000247.1:0-4252 GCA_965364915.1 uncultured Pseudomonadales bacterium
AGTTGATCGTCATGGGTTTCTCCCTTCCGGCGATACCGGCGATTCCGGCGTTTATGGTGCCGACCATTTTCGGCAACGGGAGCGGCTAATTCAACAGATCGTATTGATCCCAGACCTTTGGATCGTTCTTCGGCTGTTCGACCGTAATTTCGATGTACTCGGGTTCGGGTGGGTCAATCGCGCCGATGAATCGATCGAGTTCTTTTTGCGCGGCGTTTTCCGACGCGAACGGACCATGGTCGCCTTCTCGAGTCGAGAAGTACCATTCGTCATTCACGCTAAAGATTCTACTGCTTGCGCGGAAACGTGAGGAGCCATCTTCGGCGTCTGTTTTTCTCTTTTCCATACCTAATGACCCGTTTTCGGGTATTGGCAGCGTAGCAATGACATGCGCCGGGAATTGTGAACCGCGTCACATTGCGTTCTGCATCTGCCACTGACTTGTAGAACGTGGTGTTGGCGGGGCCATAGCTTGTCGATGCTGCGTGCTTGTCTTAACCTCGAACTCGATTTAAGGAACAAAACGTGTTGATGACGCCTTACTTGCCGATGGTTGTATTGCTCGCCTTGGTTGGCTGTACCGAGGGCTCGAGTATCGCAGACAGCCAGCAGCCCGCAGAACGGGTCCCAACGGGTCAGATCTCGAGGGGATTCGCGGAACAGCTACTGGAACCCGATGCGCTATACACGGCTTTTGCGGACCTTGCGCTACCGGGTACTGAGGTTTCTCTACTGGCAGCGGGTCTGGATGAGCCGATGCTATTGGTCAAGATCCAACTCGATGCTTTCGAGCCAGTGTTGCTTGGCGGTGGCCGGGGTTTATCGGCACTGCAAGCGCTGGAGAGTGTACAACTCGTTGTCGGGAGCGGCTTTGTCTCCCAGATCAATTCGCTTGCCCCGGTTGGCTTGTTGCAGATCGACGGTCGTACCTTGAGCGATCTGCAGGTTCATGGGTACACGCGAATTCTCGGGATACGCCCGGAAGGGCTCGGGATTCTTGGCCACCGGGAATTTCACCCGGGTATGTACGACTCTGCCTTGCAAGTTGGGCCCGGGGTGGTCGAGCAGGGACTACTCGACATCACCGAACGTGACCTGACCCGTACGAAGTACCTACGCACGTTTGTCGCTACGTGCGATCGCATCGCCGTCGTGGGTGCGACGCAGCGGCCGATGCATCTTTTTACCTTGGGGCAACGGCTACTCGAGTTCATGCAAGCCGACGGGATGACGTGCGACGAAGTCGTCAATCTAGCAGGGGACCGCGAGATTATCTTGGCGATGACCTCAGAGGATCGCTCGCGGACCGTCTATATCGGACATCCGAAGACCGCCAAGGCGGCATTGGTGGGCTTCAAGCTTCGTTAATGAAAATTAGTGCTTGAAGATATAGTATCTAATGATATAGTATTATTATTGACAGTATCACATTATATCAATGCGCGAATGACGACCCGATCCACCCCCAATGGCACGCTCCTGCAAGTCCTGACCGACACTCAGTCGGCCATGGTGCGTCTCTTCGAGCACCGCGCCAAGGCGTTGGGCTTCAATCGTCCCCAATGGCGAGTGTTGTCCGGTTTGTTCGGCAACGACGGCATGACTCAGACGGAACTCTCCGAGATGATCTTCATCGCCCGTTCGCCGCTCGGCAAGATCGTCGACAAGCTCGAAGCCCTCGGTTATATAGAGCGCCGCGCCGATCCGGACGACCGCCGTATCAATCGCCTGTATCTGACGGCTGCGGTAAGCCCGTTGATCGGACCGGTTGAGACCCTCCTTTGCGATATGGAAAACGCCGTGATCGAGCGCATCTCGGATAAGACCGAGCTCGTGGAACAACTGACGCAAATGCACCAGCGCCTGGGGGTATTGCTCAGCCGAGAGCTTGCGACCACCTAACACACCAAAATCAACCTAACCGGAGAATATCTGTGCGAAAACTCGGCGGAATGGATGCAATGTTCCTTTACTTTGAGACGGCGACGACGCCGATGCACGTCGCGGGTTTGATGTACCTGCAGTTACCCGAAGAACGCCGCGCGACCTACATGGAAGAGCTGAAAAGCATGTTGTTGCAGCGCGTGCATCTGGTGCCTTACCTCACGAGCCGCGTTGAGTTCACTCCGATGAACCTCGACCACCCGGTGTGGGTACGCCATCAGGCATTCGATATCGACGAGCACGTGCACCACGTAACCGTCGATGCACCGGGCACCATCGAACAGGTCGAGGCTCTCGTCGCCGAAATCTACGAGCCGCTGATGGATCGCAGCAAGCCGCTTTGGGAAATGTGGGTCATCGACGGTTTGCAGAACGGCCAGATTGCCTTCTTGCAGAAAACCCACCACGCCTGCATCGACGGTATGTCGAGCATCAAGGCTGCAGAGCTACTGCTCGATTTCGAGCCGATACCGAGAGAAGTCGAGGCCGCGCCCGCAGACTTTTGGGACCAAGAACAGCCGACGTATGCCCGCTTACTCGAACAGGCATTCGACAACTTGTCACGCTACTGGTGGGACGGTGTTCGCCGATACCCGGCGCTCGTCCAGGCCGCCGGGCGGGCCAGCCAACGTATGGTCCGCGAACGGCCGGCCTTGAGCGCACCGAAAACGCGGTTGAACACCTCGATCGACGCAAAGCGTAGTTTTACCAACGTCGAAATGTCGTTATCGGTCTTGAAAGCCATTGCCAAAACCACCGGCGTCAAAATCAACGACGTGGTGTTGGCGATCTGCGGCGAAGGTTTGAGTAAATATCTCGAACGTCACGGCGAACCAACGTCGCGTTCGTTGGTGGCCAACTGCCCGGTGTCGCTACGTAAACCCGGTGACGAATCCATTCGCAATCAGGTGGGTTCGATGAACGTCAGTATGGAAACCCACGTTGCCGACTTATTCGAGCGACTCGCCGCGATACACCGATCCTCAAATGCGGCGAAAGCGCAAATGGCCGACATGTCGGATGCGATGCCGACGGATTTCGGCGGCATCGGCTTGCCGGCCATGCTGCAGGCGTTTAGCCAGGCCTCCGAGAGCGGCATTGCGGCGGATTGGGCACAAGAAATACCGATGAACGTGGTCATCTCGAACGTCCCGGGATTCTCGGTACCGCTGTACGTGGCCGGTGCCAAGCTGGTGGGCCAGATGCCCATGTCGATCGTCGTGCACGGCGGTGCGGTGAACCTGACCGTGACGAGCTATCTCGACCGCATGGATCTCGGGATCACGGCGGCGAGCAAGCGTATTCCCGATATTCGTGACCTCAAAGACGATCTGACGCATGCGTATGACGAATTGGTCGACCGTATCTTAGGAACGGTGGATCAAGACTTCGCCATTGCTGCGGCGTAGACTCCTAAAGACGGGGAAGTGAGCAGCATGAGCGATCCACAGAAAGAGCGGGCGGCGGAACAATCCGGCATTCCGGACCAGACGGAAGGCGTGGCGCTGACCAGCGCCATGGGTGCGGATGTCCGGTCCATCACCAAGGCCTGGCAGCAGGTATTCGCCGAGGCCGCAGCCCACCCGATGTTGTTGTGGGAGATGGGCCAGAAGCTGCAAGCAGACCTGCTGAACGTATGGACGGGCAACAGCGAGATCGAGATGCCCGCAGATGCGCGTTTCGAGGATGAAGGCTGGACCGAGAATCCGCTGTTCAACCGAATGCGCCAATCCTACGTCGCATGGACCAACACGATGGACCAGTGGTTGGATAAATCCGGGCTGGAAGGACTGGAACGTCAGCGCGCAAGGTTCGTCATGGATGCGGCGAAGGACGTGCTGGCACCGGTCAATCAACCGTTTACGCCCGAGACCATCAAGAAAGCCCGTGAGACCGGTGGCCAGAGTCTGGTGAAAGGCGTACAGAATTTCATCGACGATCTGCAGAACAACCACGGCTATCCGGCGGTAGCCGATCGCGATGCGTTCGAGCTCGGCAAGGAGGTGGCTGCGACACCCGGTGCCGTGATATTCCGCAACGAACTCTTCGAGTTGATCCAGTATCAACCGACGACGCAAGAAGTGCACAAAAAGCCTTTGCTCTACGTGTTCAGCCAGGTAAACCGGTTCTACCTTGGTGATCTGACGCCCGATCGGAGCTTGTTCAAACAGCTCCTCGATGACGGTATTCAAGTGTTCGCCATCAGTTGGAAAAACCCGCTGGCCAAACACGCGAACTGGTCGTTGGATACGTATGCCGAAGGTGTCATTCACGCGATCGAAGTCGTGCGCTCCGTGACGGGGCAAAA
>CBDTZM010000248.1:0-4249 GCA_965364915.1 uncultured Pseudomonadales bacterium
CCGATTACACCCGCGAGAATGGGGCGCTGTGTGTGTGGCCAGGCAGCCATCGATTTTGCCGGCCGGTACCGCCAGAATTGACGATGGCACACGATCGGGAGGAAATTCGGGTAGTTGAGGTCGAGGCCGGTTCGGTGATCGCCTGGCATGGCAGTCTCTGGCACGGTGCGGTACCGCGTACGGCAGAGGGGCGACGCATGACGCTGGTGCTGCCGCACGTGCGCGACCCGATTCAGCCCCAGGAGTTGTTCATCGCATCGACGACCCCGGAAATGATCGAACGTAATGCGCCGCGGTTCTGCACGTTGATGGGGCTGACTGCCGCGGGTCCGTGGATGCAAGACGGCCCCGATCCTGCCCGCTTGGGCATGGGCCCACTGGCAGGATCTCAATTCGAGTAGCTATCCCGGTAGATTCAGATCTCTGTCACGTTTTGGGTTTATATAAACCCGTATCCTCACTCAATAGCCGTATACAACCGCCAAATGGTTGGCTCTATATAAAGCTACAAACTCGCTTGGTAGCTTTATATACGCTACTGTGAGATTATCCCAGATTAGATTTGTATAAAGCTATAGAAGGTATTTAGAGGTTTATATATGCCCAGGATGTCCAAATCCTATACGGTCATGAGTGACGCTGCCCTGGGAAGCCTGGTGTCGTTGGGCCAGCGCCTCAAAGAGGCGCGCCTCAGGCGCAACTGGACTCAAGAACAGACCGCCGCGAAAGCGGGGCTTTCCGAAAGCTCGGTGAAAAAAGTGGAAGCGGGTTCCGCGCGCATCACCATTGGCGCTTACCTGTCGCTGCTAGATGTCTTTGGCTTGCCGACCGCGTTCGATCACGTCATCGCTGCGGGTGACGATCATGTCGGCGAGGCGCTGAGTCGCAGTGCCACCCGACAGCGCGCGGGCACGCAACGACAGTCCGCCGATGACGAGTGGGAGATTTAGATGCCCACTGAAAAGCTGTTCGTCCATGTGGATCTTGGCAGCAGCAAGAAGGTGCTTGCAGGCCAACTGATCGTCGATAAAAAGCAGGGCCGCTTCAAATACGCGAAAGCCTACATCGATAACCCATTGGCGTTTGCACTGGACCCGGTCAACTTGCCGCTGAACGACAAGGTTCACGAGAATCCACGCACCAGGGAAACGCCCGGGGTGTTCGGTGTGTTGATCGATGCGGGGCCCGACGAGTGGGGTCGTCGTCAGCTCTCGAAGACGCGCAAGCCGCCACCGGTTAGTCATTGCGAATTCTTGCTGGCGGCTTCGGGAGAGGGCGTTGGTGCGCTGCATTTCACCGCTGAGATCGACGATAAACCGAAACCGACACCCGCACGTCCGTTTGAAAATGTCGTCCACCTACAGCACATTGCCGACGACATCGAAGCGGGACGAGAAGTCGACCAAAGTCTAGAGCCGTATTTTTTTCACGGCAGTGGTTTGGGGGGCGCCCGACCCAAGACGTTGATCGATCACGAGGGACGCCATTGGATTGCCAAATTCAATAGGGATATCGACCTGGTCGATATGTGCAAGGTGGAATGTGCATCGATGCGCATGGCGCGCGAAGCCGGCATTACGGTGCCCGACGTCGAGATTGGCGAAACCGCGCGAGGCCCCGTCCTGTTGGTTGAACGCTTCGATTACTCCGACAAAGGACAACACCACCTGGTTTCCGTGGCGAGTTTGATCAACAAGTTCGACATCACGCAGTTCGACGAAGCCGCAATGTCATACCCGGGCATCTATCAGCTCGGCGTGCGCATTAGTAGCAACACCGATTTGCTAGGCGAGGATGTTTTGCGCCGCATGCTGTTCAACATCGCCATTGGCAACACCGACGACCACTTGCGTAACCACGCGTTCTACAAATTGGCGAACTCAGCGGAATACCTGTTTACGCCTGGCTACGACATCGTTCCGAATACGGGCCTGCAAGGCTCACACGCCATCGCCCTGGGTGCGTTCGGCAATGCGCCGAGCCGCGACAACATCGAGGCTGCCACGCAACGCATGGGCGTCGATCACGCCCGCGCGTGCAAGATTGCGCGCGAAGTGCTCGATGTCACGAATGCGTGGCAGAATTTCATGGTTGACGCCGAAGTCGTGGATTCTGATGTCGCCATCCTCGAGCGTTGTTTCGCGTACCAGGCGGCGGTACAAGAATTTATTGATCGGGCAGCCTAAGTATCGCGTTCGGATAATTCGGCCCGACGCAACTCGTAGTAATCCTCAATTGGGCCGAACCCAGGTTGATCTTTGAAGTTCTCTGTGGTCCACGCAAGAATTTCGGCGTCGCTGCTGGTCGGATCCCATGTCTTACCCTGTGGTTGGGCGACGTGAAACGGCGTGTCGCAGAACACTTCGATGCCGTTTTGCTCGGGATCCTGGAAATAAATCGACCAGGCGTTGCCATGTGACATGGGATTCATCGCGGTCGCCCGCCCGTCTTTTTCCAGAGTATCGATCATCGACTTCACGTCACCAAGGTCGGCGACACGGAACGCGAAATGGTTGACGCTGTTAGAGGGTGTCACTTCCTTGCGGATCTGCAGAAACGCGATCTGGTGATGGTCGGTAGCGACTTGGGAAAGGAACACGATTTCCGGCGTGCCTTCGCCGTTGACCAATCCGCGATCGGCGATCTCGAAACCCAGAATGTTGGTGTAGAAGTCGAGCATGGCTTGCATGTCTTGAACGTATACGACGGCGTGAGCCCACTGTAGTTGCATGAGGTGCTACTCCCTGACCGGTTAAGGTTTTTTCAGTTGCGGGTATTCGATGCCCAGTTGATCGAGATAGGTGGCATATTTCGAGGGGTCATAGTAAAAGGCCTCGAGACGTTCCCGAAACTCTGCCATCGTTGCCGCATTCTTTTCGATGGCCGGCGCATCCTCCGGCCCAATGAACGGTACGTATTCCGTGTCTTTGGTCTGCTCCTCGCGAAAGTAACGCCACGCGTCTTCGATTAATGCTTTGTCCTGGACGAGGTCGAGCATCGTGGCGGCTATCACCTTGGCCCCGGCGATAGAGCCCTTGTGTGCGATCGGCGTCGCCATCGCCATGGCGCTCGACCAGTGGTGGCCTTGCAACCCCTTGACGTTGGCAGGGTAGCCGAGGGTAACTGTTGGGACGTTCCACGACACGTCGCCGATGTCGTCAGATCCACCCGAGATGGGCTTCTCCGGTGGTTCGGCTATGCCGTCCAGCTCCGTCGCCAAGCCTTCCTTTTCGTCTGAGTCCATCAGCTCTTGTAGTGCGACCGCGAACTTCTGGTCATCGTCACTCCATTCGGGGAGCCCCACTGAGCGAATGTTCTCGTGCATCGCGAGCGCGATCGGTTTGTTGAAGTGCCGCGGCCATGCAGCGCCGACGATGCGTCGGCGCATTTGCGTATCGGTCATCATCGCCGCTCCCTCGGCGATGCGATGCAGGGTCTCGAAGTTCGTGCGAATGCCCTCGGCAGTGATTTCCCGGACGAAATACCAGACGGTCGCTTTCGAAGGCACGACGTTCGGTTGGTCGCCGCCGTCGACAATCACATAGTGGGAGCGTTGCAACGGGCTCAAGTGCTCGCGGCGAAAATTCCAAGCCACGTTCATCAGTTCCACCGCGTCCAGAGCGCTGCGTCCTTTCCACGGGTCGACCGCACCGTGGGCCGCGACCCCGTCGAAAGAGTACTCTACGGAGACCAAACCCGTACCTCTCGGGACGCCCCAACTGACGGCCAGGTTGCTGGAAACGTGGGTGAAGAGCACCGCATCGACCCCTTCGAACAAGCCATCCCGCGCATACCATGCCTTGGTGCCCACCAGTTCTTCGGCGATGCCAGGCCACAGCACGATCGTGCCGGACAGCCCTTCCCGTTGCATGATGGTTTTCACTGCGATCGCCGCTGCAATGTTGACCGCTTGCCCCGAGTTGTGGCCTTCGCCGTGACCGGGTGCGCCTTCGATGATGGGTTGGCGGTAGGCGACGCCAGGCAATTGCGACGCCTTGGGAATGCCGTCCACGTCGGATCCCAGCGCGATCACGGGTCGCCCGCTGCCCCAACTCGCCCACCAATTTGAGGGAATGCCAGCCGCACCGTGCTCGACGGTAAAACCGTTCTGTTCCAAGACTTTGGTGAGATAGGCTTGAGTTTCGAATTCTTGAAAGCCGAGTTCGGAGAACGAGAAGAGACTGTCGACTATCTCTTGCGTCAGCTTCTGCATTCCGTCGATGGCACCTACGGCTTCGGCCTTGAAGCC
>CBDTZM010000249.1:0-4237 GCA_965364915.1 uncultured Pseudomonadales bacterium
CAAACGTTTGCGCGAGGGCAGCAAAGTCGACCTCGCCAAACTCCACAATGCAATTCAACACCTACGCGAGGCGATGGGATGACCGAAACAGCCACAAACGTCGAAACGCACCTGCAAGCCGAGCTGGGCAAGGTACTGTTTGGTCTCGAAGACGTCATTCATGCGCTCACCATCGGGCTGCTCGCGCGCGGCCACGTATTGTTGGAGGGTGCGCCCGGGCTCGGCAAGACGTTGCTCAGCAAAACCTTTGCCCAAGTATTGGGCGGGTCCTTCAAGCGCATTCAGGGTACGGCCGATTTGATGCCGAGCGATATCACAGGCGTACACATTTACAACGCGGAAACACGAAGCTTCGAGTTTCAGCCCGGGCCGTTGTTTGCTGATGTAGTGCTGTTCGATGAAATTAATCGCGCGGGGCCCAAAACCCAGTCCGCGTTGCTCGAGGCCATGCAGGAACGTCAGGTTTCGGTCGACCGTGACACGTTTGCGCTGGCCGAGGAGTTTCTGGTGATCGCGACGCAGAACCCGCGAGAATTCGAGGGCACCTACCCGCTACCGGAATCGCAGCTCGACCGCTTCATGCTCTGCGCACAGGTCGGCTACCCGTCGAAAGAGTCCGAAGCGCAGGTGATCGATGCCTACAATCTGCCGCAGGCCGGCCCGGAAGGCTCGGTGAACGTAACCACACTTGGTGCCGAGGCATTGGCAGCGGCGCGCCACGGGCTCCAAGCAATTCATCTTGCCCCAGAACTCATCGGCTACGTGCTCGACATCGCCACCGCAACTCGCGAGAACGCCAGCGTCAACCTTGGGCTATCGAGCCGCGGCGCGTTGAGTCTGGCGCGCTGCGCCAGAATTGAAGCCGGATTGCGAGGCGGGGACTACGTGCTGCCCGACGACGTCAAGCGCGTAGCGCCCTGGGTCGTCGAACATCGATTGGTGTTGTCGTCCGAAGCGGCACTGGAAGGTGTGGCCGCCGGACAGGTGTTACAACACGTACTCGACAACGTCGCAGTGCCCCACTAGTGCGCGGCCCGGCCGCGTTATGAACCTGACGCCCCTCAGTTATTGGATCATTGCGCTCATCTGCGTGATGGGCATCGTCCATCAGTGGGGAGACCCGCAAATGTTTCCGTGGTGGCGGTTGGCCATGGCCACGTTCGTTGCCGGGCTGCTCTACGAATGGCTGCGCGTACGCAGCGCTCGCATCGGTGTTGCGGCACAACAGGTCGGCACTTGGCGTCTCGGGCGGTCTGCCGAGGCCGCTCTGATCTTCGACAACGGCGACGACACGCCGGCTGTCGTGCAGTTCGCACCGGCGCTGCCAAGCGAACTCGATACCGCCCGGGCATCACGCGAGATTCAGTTGACCGGGCAAAGCCGACAGAGTGTTCGCTTACCCGTGCGCCCTTTGCAGCTTGGCAAATTTCCCTGGCGGTACTTGCCGTTGCGAATCAAAGGACCCCTTCGGCTCGGCTGGTGGTCGTCGACAAAACCGCTGGATGCGGAGCTCACCGTCATCCCCGACATGCTGGTCGCTACCGGCCGCGCTTCGGGCAGCCAACAAACGGGTCTTGCCAGGCAACAACGACCCGGAACCGGGCAAGAGCTACACCATTTGCGCGAGTACCGGCAGGGTGACCCGCGCCATACAATCGATTGGAAAGCGACGGCCAGAACCGGCGATCTCGTCACCAGGGTGTATGGCGAAGATCAACATCTCGAGATCATGCTGATACTCGACACCGGCCGAACCAGCCGCACCAACATCGACGGGCTGAGCCAGCTTGGCCACTACGTGAACCTAGCCGCTCGTTTCGCCGAGCACGCCATCGCACATGAGGACCGAATCGGTCTGATTGCGGTCGCCGACCGGCCGGTTGCCATCGTGCCGCCAACCAGAGGTGCTCGGGCTATCCGACAGTTGCGCCACGTACTTGGCACCCTCACGACCGAGGCTGTGGAATGCGACCCGCTAACAGCCGCCATTGAGCTAGCGCGACTGGTGCGGCACCGCTGCTTGATCATCGTTTTGACCGACCTTTACGGCAATAGCACCAGCGGGCGTTTGATGCAGAGCGTACGTCATTGGGTGCCTAAGCACCTGCCCATGATCGTTGGCCTGGTTGGGCGAGAGCTGAAAACAATGGCAGACGCACCCGCGGTCGATTGGCTGGATCCTTACACGAGTCTCGCAGCAAGGACCTACCGGCAAGACCTGCGGCGCGGATCCGAGAGCCTGCAGCGCGTGGGTGCCCATACGCTCATCGCCCGGCCCCGAGATCTCGAGAAGCAGGTGTTGGCGCACTACCAGATGTTGAAGGCGCACCGGCGGATCTGACGCGAGCGTTGCCAAGTGGTCCGACGAGCGTGAGGATGAACACGATCCAGTAGCCGAGCCCGATCACGAGACGCATGGTCAGCGAAAATCGTTCGTCGGGCGATATGTAACCTTCAATCAGACCCGCACCGACGAGAAATACCGCACACACCGCGAGCAGCTTGCTGCCGCTTGTCATCGCTCGCCGGAACGATTCGATGCGGCTGAGATGGCCGGGCCGCGCAATCGCTTCGCCGACGTAGAAGCCGATGGCACCGGCAATGCAGATAATGCTGAGCTCCACGAACCCGTGGGCAGCGACGAACTCGAACAACCGTCCGGCTAAACCATACTGCGCAGTGAATGCAAACACGCCGCCGAGCATGAGACCGTTCAGCCCGATGATGTAGATTGTGCCCAAGCCGTAGAGCACGCCGAGACTCACCGCGGTCAACGTCACGACGATGTTGTTGGTGAATATACCCACCGATAATAGCGATGAAGGCATGACGTTCAGGAGGCCGTCTGTCCACAGCTCACCGCCTTGAACCGTCTTGATCATCTCTTCGGAGGCGAACAACCCGGCGAGCTCGGGATAGGTTGCAACCAACCACCAACCGGCAAACCCGGACAATATGAATCCCAGGGTGACGCCGGCGATATGCCGCCAGAGACGCGCAGCGACGTCCGGCGCATCGTGCGCGAACAGCCGCCAGACTTCTTGCTTGAACGACCACGGCTCACGAAACAACAATCTGTGCACGCGTGCGTAGACCTGTTGCAAGTAGCGCGTCAACCTTCCAGAGGGGGCAACGCGCCTGGCAATCGCAAGGTCGCGTGCAATCTCGGGATAGAGGCGCATCGCCGAGAGCGCCGTCTCGCGTGAGACCGCTTTGCGGTCCTCGAGCTCCGGCAGTCGCTCGGCCAGCTGTTGCCAGACACCCTGACGGGCTTTGAACCAAGCAGCGGTAGCCTTGTCGTGTGAAGGCTGATCCGACATCACAAATCGCCGGTCAACAGAGACTGTAGCTCGGCGAATACCGCCTGTTCTCCAACGCGCTCCGGCCTGCCTAGCCGGGCGAGCAGTTTCTGGCCTAGCTCGACGCGTGTGTCCGGCGCGAGCTCTGGCCATCGGTCCAACAGTTCCTGCACCAATTCGATCTTGCCAAGCCCGAGCGAGGCAATCGCGTCTCCCTGCAACTGCGCAATCGAAACCTTGTCAGTTGGGGTTTCGTAGACCAACAGAGTGCCGGCCGCCATATCGCCGACGCGCACAGACTGCTTGGTGATCATCGTCGCCACCAACCCCACCGCGTAAACAAAGGGCAAGCTGTCCAAGATTCGCAGTACGTTGCGAATCAGAATCGCGCCCACCCCGGGCACGTCACCCGCTTGCGTAACGATACGAATACCCGCCGTGCGCTTACCCGGCGTTCGTCCTTGCATGATGATCTCGAGTATCGGGTGATACAGAAAGTAGATAGCCGCCGGGGGGAGAATGACGAAAAACAGGAATCCTTCGTACGCGATGTCGTCAGATCCAACCCATGCAATACCACCCGAGTAGATGAGGCTACCGAGCACGAACCAAGCTAACACCAGCAAAATCCGAATGTGCCAATCGACGACGTATGCGTAACTTCGCCCCCCGGGGCCAGCGATCTTGTACTCTAGATCGACACCGGTGACGCTCGGAATGTTTAGCGCATCTTCCACGGCGCCAATGATAACCGCATGGGTGCTCGATGTTTGAGACTACGGTCAGGGACTGGCAATCACCGCCTGTAGTCCTCGAGCGCCACTATTCGTTAAGCTGTTTCGACATGCGAAGATAGTCGTACGAGAGGAAGTCAGTTAGACACATGGTAGATATCGAAGAACTCAAAGCAGAATTCCTGAACCTCGAGTTCGACACGA
>CBDTZM010000250.1:0-4217 GCA_965364915.1 uncultured Pseudomonadales bacterium
GGCGTAGATTTTGGCGTAGTTGATGAGGCCGAAATACTTTGCCGCGAGAAACGACATCAGATCCAGTTCGGCACCCGCAGCAAAGCCCAACAAGAACGCTGCGATCATCGCGGTGCTGTAGGACAGGTCTCCGTAGAGCAACAGGCTGCCGACGACGGGAAGGGCGATTGCCAGTGCCGCAACACCGGGCGCCCAGAGATGATCAACCAGGTAACCCACGACAAGTCGACCGACGATGACAGCGAGGCCAAAGACGCTGATTGCGTTGGCGGCTTCACCCATGCTAACGCCTCGATCCGTCAATGCTGGCATCAGATTGGGAGTAATCCCTGACATTGCCATGTAGATAAGGAAAATCGATACCAGTAAAACCCAGTATCTGTAGCTACGAATTGTCTGACTAAAGGTGAGACCCCAGTTGTCGTCTGGAGCCTCGAGCGGATCGTCCGGCCTGCCTTCTTTGGGCCTGAAATAGAAAAAGATCACAGGCCCGGCAAACAGTATTGGCAAGGCCGCAAGCCCTAGATACGCCGCTCGCCACCCGTACTCTTCGATTATCCACACGGTATATTGCGGAACGACGATGCCACAGATCCCGGTTCCGCTCAGCACAAGACCGAGCGCGATGCCGCGTTGTCGGAAAAAATTCGTCGTAATGGCACGCGTCCAAGTCACCGGGATGGTACCTGCGCCGAGAAATGCCATCGCCGCATAGGACAGGTACAACGTCCAAAGCTCGCCGTTCATGTTGGCAGCGAGAACGAAGGCGGCGCTCAAACCGACGAGACCTGGCAGCGCGATATTTCTTGCACCGTAGCGATCGGTTAACCAGCCGACAATGGGTGCCGTAATCACGCCCGCACCCGTGCTAAACAGCAGGGCGAGTTGGAACTCGGCACGAGTCCAGCCGAATTCATCGGTAATGGGCACGACGAGAGCGCCAATCGAGTAGAACGGCAGTACGATCGAACTGCATATCACGCCAGCGCACGCACTGATCAACAGGCCCCTGTTACTTGCCAACTCGTTTTGCATTATCGCTTGACCTCAACTCTCTCTATTCTATGGTTGTTGGTTGGGAACTTTTGGGCGTACTCATGGCGGGAAGATTGGAAGGCAAGGTTGCGGCGATTACCGGCGCATCGAGTGGGTTTGGCGCGGCGGCAGCGCGGCTCTTTGTCGCGGAAGGCTGTCGGGTTGCGCTGGGTGACATTCAAGAAAAACAAGGGGCGGCCATCGCGGCCGAACTGGGCGGTGCGGCGGTGTTCACTGTCTGCGACGTGACTGAGGAAGACGACATTGCCAAGCTGGTCGACCTCGCGGTCAGCGAGTTCGGCAAGCTCGATGTCATGTTCAACAACGCGGGTATTGTAGGCGCGGTAGGCCCCATCGCCACGACTCCCGCTGAGGAATGGAAAGCCACCCTCGACGTATTGCTCAACGGCGTGTTCTACGGCATGAAACATGCTGCCAGGGTGATGAAGCCGCAAGGGTCTGGCTCGATTGTCAGCATGGCGAGTACCGCGGGCATCTTGGGCGGTCTGGGTCCCCATACCTATACAGCCGCCAAACACGCTGTGGTCGGTTTGACCAAAGGCGTAGGTGCGGAACTGTGTCGGTTTGGGATCAGGGTGAACGCCATTGCGCCGGCAGGCATGGCGACCGCCATGGTGGCGAACGTCACCACCGGTGATCACACTGCGATCGACGAGACGAAAAAGGCTCTGGCGAAGGCTTCGCCCCTGGTTGACCGCGCCGGTACCGCGGAAGACGTGGCACATGCCGCGTTGTGGTTGGCGAGTGATGACTCGGGGTACACCAATGGCCATACGTTGACGACCGATGCCGGTATTACCACCGGATCGACAGAAAATGCGCCGGCGTTCGATGAGTATCAGCCCATGTTCCGCGAGGCTGGCAAGAAGGGCATCTAATCGACGGGATCGCAAGGGTCGAGGAGGGATCAATGGATCGCACAAACGAGATCGTGCAGGCGCGCTACGTTATTGAAGAAATCATGTTTGGGTACGCCGAAGGAATCGACACCGGCGACATCGAATCGGTGGGTGAGTTGTTCGCGCAAGGCGCGATTGTCCTGCCGGACGGAAGCAGGATCAGCGGCTACCAGGAGGTATTCGATGCGTACGCGGGCATGGTCATGTTTTACGACGACGACGAAAACATCGTCCCCTATCAGCGCAACGAGTGCTCCCCGAGAACACGCCACGTGGTAACCAACCTCGTATTCGAATTCGACAACGAGGTAACGGGGGCCGACGTGAAGAGCTATTTTACCGTTTATCAGACCCTGGGCGGAGAAAACCATCTAGTTGCCGGCGGGCGTTACGTGGACCGCTTCGAACGGTCGAGCCAGGGCTGGCACATTGCCACGCGCACGATTCACTTCGAGAACATGGGTGACATGAGCCGGCACAACACCGCTTTCGAACCCGACTGAGAATCCTCGGGAAAGATGGTCCTCAGCCTGCCGACCCCATCGGCCGTTCCTCGCCGGATACGCGCTCCAGAGTCGTGTCGTAGATCTGCCAACCAGCATTCGGTCTGTAGCGTACCTTGTCGCTGTAAGTGCCGAGGAACAGCCACACGTCGTCGTCCGGGCTGGCGTGCCATGCCTGGAGGTAACTCGACATCGTCGCCTCACCTGCAACGACACGGCCCTCCGCGTCGAGCTCGAGACTTTCGATGTCGACGAGCTGGGTACCGATCAGATGCTGGGTATCCTTGTAATCGACCCCCAGCGCGTCGATGACGACATCCACCCAGGCATCCGGTCCAACCGTGTCGCCCTCACCTTTCAACCGAAAGATCACGTTCGCCGTGAAGATACGGTGATAGGTTGCTCTGCCCTCGGCAATGGAGGCTGGCGTGTTTTTCCCTATCTGATCTGTTGCACGCGCGTACAACCGTCGTAGGTACTCGATCTTCTGTATCGCGACCGTTCGGGCAATCGCCGTGTCGGCGTCGTCTGCCGCGCGCGCCGCTGTGGCCACTCCAGTTACCATCATCAGCCCTCCAATGAGTAGGCCCGACACACACCGACAGGCCCTAATGTTCATAGCGCACCTCGTTGACCCCACTCAGCTTGGGGGCATCTTGATCTCGAGCGGCGGACACCACTCCGGTTGCGGCTGCAACTCACGTTTGGCGATTGGGCCAACCAACTCGAGAAACACGCCGTCCGGATCGATGGCGTGCACGATCGCCGTTTCGTCTTCGCCTGTACCCGAACAGCAGGGTGCCAACTCGGAGAGAAATTCCACCCCCTGGTCTTTGAGTATCGCAACCGCGCGGTCCAAGTTCGGTACCATGAGCGCGATTCTGTTGATCCCAATGTGATTGATGGGTGGCGGATACGAGGGATCGGCATTGTAAGGGTGAATCCACTGCACCAGCCGCAACACGTGGTGGTCGCCGCGGTCGATCGCTACGTCGACGCCTTTGAACCGAAACGGCCGATCGAGCCCGTAGGCATGTGCTTCCTCTAACGAACCGCTCGTTTGTGCTAGCGGTTTGGTTTCCGTGTAACCCAGCGAGCGGTAGAACGCCACCGACTTCTCCAGGTCGCTCACGTTGATGCCGATGTGGGGCATGGCGATCAGGTGCATGTTGGCGTTCGGATCACCGTGCGGGGGCGCGGTTTCCATCAGCTTGTATAGCACGCCTTCCGGATCGCGGAAGAACACGAATTGATCGCCAGGGATGCCGTAGGGTTCGGACAAAAAATCGACATTTTGCGACCGCAGATACGCGACGTCGCTTGCAAGGTTTGTCGTCAACAGCGCCGCGTACGCCATGCCGAGATGATTTGGCAACTCGTAGGGCGGTGCATCGTTGAACGGCGTTTTGAACTGCAAAAGGTCGATGTTCGCGGCGTTCAAACTGCCCGGCAGCGAGATGACTTCTCCTTTGGCGAGTTCGTATTGGCAGATGTCGAACATACCCAGCGAACGGGCCATCTGGTGGGTATTGGTGAGGGGAAAGCCGCCGACGCCGTCGGTGTAGCCGAGCATTCGATAAAACGCCCGAGCTTGGTCGAAGTCTTTCGTATGGGTAGCGAAGTGGAACCGGGCCATGATGCCGATGTCGGTTGCCGACCGAAACGCAAATGCCGTTGCGAGTTCATCCATCCGCTCTTGCAACTCGTCTCGTTCAGCCGGAGCGGCCGCACAGGACATTGCAAACCCGACCAAACACAC
>CBDTZM010000251.1:0-4216 GCA_965364915.1 uncultured Pseudomonadales bacterium
TCGAGATGTGCTTTGGATAGTTGTTCAGGCATAGCTATAGAGCCGGCCCGACCAGGATGACAACGATGAGCAGCGCGCACAACACCATGGCACCCACGGCGTATAGCATGAGGCTTTCCATGCGCGCCGAGCGCACGAGGAACTGTTGAATCTCTTCGGGTTGTTTGGCGACCGTCACACTCGTCAAACGATAGCGGGTGAGGCCATCGGGCCGCTTTGGCAGGCGTATGAAGAGTTCCGGTGTGTCATCGAGAAATTTCGCCGCGCTCTGCAAACCGAGCCCGGTGTGGCGCGAAATTTGTGAGGGATGCAGTCCCACCCCCGGATTGGCCAGAAAGCACTGGTAGATATCGAACAACCGGCGGACTTTGCCTCGGAAGCGAAACGTAAAAGGTATGAGCCCAAACATTCGGTTAGCTAACCGCCGGCGATGGGCAAAATCAACTCTTTGTTCGGGCCGTGATCAAACAGCGAGTGGGTGCGGGATGCCCCTCGATCGTCACTTGTGGATTTTCAGCGTCGAGACTCTCTTGCAGCGATTCGAAACGCATCCAGTCGGTAGAGCGTTGCTCGTCGCGGGTGGTGGGTGTGATATCGACGATCTCGGCACCGGTAAACCCCGACTGCTGTAACCATTGGCAAAGGACTTGCGGTGTGGGTACGTGCCAGACGTTGCGCATTCTGGCGTAGCGGCTGGGCGTCAACGACGGTGGATCTACGACCACGAGGGATTCGAGCACGACTTGACCGCCGGGCACCAGACAACGCCGGATGTGGTCGAGGTGTTCGAGCGGCTCGCGCCGGTGATAGATGACCCCCATGCTGAACACCGTATCGAAGCAGCCAACGCCATAGGCATGGTCAAGATCCTCGAATGCGAGCGGCAGCACCCAGTTGTCGTCACTCTGCACGAAATGGTTGATCGCATGGTGTTGCATACAGAACAACACCGTGGGGTCGATGCCGATCACCCACCTTGCACCGGCCGCCAACATGCGCCAACCGAAGTAGCCGTTGCCGCAGCCGATGTCGAGTACGCGGCGACCGTCGAGGTCCACGTGCGGTGCGACACGGCGCCATTTGAAATCGGAACGCCATTCGCTATCGATGTGAATATCGAACAGGGCAAAGGGGCCTTTACGCCAGGGATGTAGTTCTTGGAGCAGGGCGCGTAGCCGGCGCTTCTCGGCGTCGTTCAGGTTGCCGCTGACGGTGACGGTATCGCCAAGCGACGGCGCGCCGGACTCTGGAGTGGGTAGCCCGTCGAGAACCTGTTGCCAGCGCAAATAGTCACCGTGGTGTTCGAGGCGCGCTTGCAGTTTCGCGACGAGGTCCGCCCAACCCGGTTGCAACGCTAAGAGCGGTTCGTATCCGCCGTTCATCGGTAGGCGAGAAAGGAAACCCAGTTGAGACAGCGAAACCAACAGTCGATGCGCTGAAAACCGGCTTCGGTCAAGCGCTCCCGGTGTTCGGCCTCGCTGTCGACGATCATGATGTTCTCGAGCGCCGTGCGTTTCTGGCTGATCTCCAGTTCGCTGTAGCCGTTGGCTTTCTTGTACGCCAAGTGCATCGTGTCGTTGAACGCTTGGTCCGGTTCGGACTCGAAGCGTATCTTCTCGGACAGAATCAACAGCCCGTGCGGCGCCATGTCTTGGCAGAGTTTGGTAAGCAGCTGGCCGCGCGCGGCGGGCTCGATGAATTGCAGAATGTAGTTCAGCAAGACGACGTTGGCGCCGGTGACGTCCGTGTGTCGAATATCTTCGCAACGAAACGTCACCCGATCGTCCGTTATCAGTTGCTTGGCGCGATCGAGCATCGGTGCCGAGTTGTCCACGGCCAATATTCTGGCGGGTTGCTCTCCTAACTGGCGCAGCACCGCTAACGTCGTGGCGCCCAGCGAGCAGCCGAGATCGCAGGCCAAGCCTTCCACGGGTAGGTGGCGCGCAGCGATCAGACCGGTGATGGGCACGACGGTTTCGTATCCGGGTACCGAACGACGGATCATATCGGGGAATACATCCGCCACGGTTTCATCGAATGTGAAATCGACGATATGCGCCTGTGGGTCTCGATAAACCTGGTCTTTGCTCGGCATAACGGCCTCTGAATATGAGCGTGCTACACTCGAAAGTTCGCCTGCGTTGGAGCCATTCTAGCCCCACATGGAAGCCGACCTCCTCAGCAATTCGGAACTCTATATCAACCGGGAGCTCTCGTTCTTGGAGTTTCATCGCCGCGTGTTGGCGCAGGCGCATGACGAAACGCTGCCGTTGTTGGAGCGGCTGCGCTTTTTGTGTATATCGAGCTCCGTGTTGGACGAGTTCTTCGAGATTCGCGTCGCCGGTTTGAAACAGCAAGAAGCCTATGGTGCCGAGCAACGCGGGCCGGACAACATGGCGCCTGCAGAGCAGCTACGGCACATTGCGCGTGTCGTTCGCAGCGTCATCGATGAGCAATACGGCGTATTGAACGACGTGCTGATACCCAAGCTCGACATCCAGGGCATTCGCTTCATCAACGTTGAGGATTGGAACGACAAGCAAGCGCAATGGATCAAGCGCTACTTCGACCGCGAGCTTGCGCCGATCATGAGTCCGGTGGGTCTGGATCCGGCCCACCCGTTCCCCGAGCCGTTGAACAAAAGCCTGACTTTCATCGTGATGCTGGAAGGCAAGGATGCGTTTGGCCGCAATAGCGGTAAGGCGATCGTGCAAATGCCCAGATCGCTGCCGCGGGTGGTGCGTCTACCGGAGACCTGCGCGACCAGCCCCAACGAATTCGTCTTGTTGTCGTCGATCATCCATGCCCACGTCTCCGAGTTGTTTCCGGGCATGAAGGCGGTCGGCTGCTATCAGTTTCGGGTTACGCGCAACAGCGATCTGTTTGTCGACGAAGAGGAAGTGGATGACCTGTTACGGGCGCTCGAAGGAGAGTTGTCGTCGCGACGCTATGGCGATGCCGTGCGCCTCGAGGTCGCACAGGATTGTCCGGATGAACTGGAAACTTTTCTGACGACGCAATTCAATCTCACCAGAGACGAAGTGTATCGCTGCAGCGGGCCGGTCAACTTGATGCGGCTCGCCGCGGTACCGGATCTGGTCGATCGGCCGGATTTGAAGTACCCGGGCTTCACACCGGGCGTGCCGGAACAGATCCGCTCGGCGTCCGATATGTTCGAGGCGATATCCAAGGGCGACATATTGCTGCACCACCCGTTCGAATCGTTCGCACCATTTGTCGAGTTTCTACGCCAGGCGGCAGCAGATCCGAACGTGCTGTCGATTCGGCAGACGCTGTATCGAACGGGACCCGAATCGGCAGTCGTCGAGGCGCTGACGGACGCGGCCGCCAATCGCAAGGAGGTGATGGTCGTCATCGAACTCAGAGCGCGCTTCGATGAGGCGGCCAACATCGAGCTTGCCAATCACTTGCAATCCGCCGGCGCCCAGGTGGTGTACGGTGTCGTCGGACACAAGACGCACGCGAAGATGAGCATGGTCATTCGGCGTGAAGGGCGCGGCTTGAAGCGCTACGTGCACCTAGGCACCGGCAATTACCACATGCGCACGACGCGTTTATATACAGACTACGGTCTGTTTACGTGCGACGACGCGATAGGCGAAGACGTGCAGCAGGTGTTTCAGCAGTTGACCGCCATGGGTCGTGCCGGCCGCTTGAAGAAGTTGTTGCAGTCACCGTTTACGATGCACAAGTCCATGATCGAATTCATCGATCGTGAAGCCGAAAACGCCAAGCGCAAAAAAACCGCACACATCATCGCCAAGATGAACTCGCTGGTCGAACCCCAGATCATCCAGGCGTTGTACCGCGCAAGCCAAGCCGGCGTGAAGATCGACCTGATTGTTCGTGGCGTGTGTTCGCTGCGCCCGGGCGTCAAGGGGTTTTCCGACAATATCAAGGTTCGATCAATCATAGGACGATTTCTGGAACACACGCGTATCTTCTACTTCGAAAACGACGGAGACACGCTGCTGTATTTATCCAGCGCGGATTGGATGGGACGCAACTTCTTCAACCGCGTGGAAACCTGTTTTCCCGTCGAAGACGAGGAATTGAAACGCCGCATCGTGCGCGAAGGACTGCAGAATTATCGAACCGACAACTGCCAAGCGTGGCTACTCCAAAGCGACGGCGGCTACAAACCAGTGAAGAGCCAAGGGCGGCGCAAGAGCGCCCAAGACAATCTGCTGGCGAC
>CBDTZM010000252.1:0-4193 GCA_965364915.1 uncultured Pseudomonadales bacterium
TGGAGACCGCTATCTCGTTGAACGGCGTGGCGGTCGAGCAAAACCTCAAGGCGTTCCACTTTGGCCGGCTGGCCGCGCACGATGAGCATGCGTTACCCGATGCGGTTCGACGGTCCACCTCGGCGGTCATGGACCCGGTACAGACCCACGATTTGGCCTCGATGATCGCGCAGCGCAAGGCGCATCTGACAAACTACCAAGACGCTCATCTAGCTGCGCGTTATCAAAAGTTGCTCGATCGGGTTGCCCAGCAAGAACGGCAGATCAAGGTTGGCTCTGAACAGTTGACGAGAGCGGTCGCGGAAACCTACGCCAAGTTGCTTGCGGTTAAGGACGAATATGAAGTTGCGCGCCTCTACACCGACGGACGTTGGCAGGCGAAACTCGAGGAACGGTTCGAGGGCGACTATGCAGTGTCCTATCTGTTGGCTCCGCCGCTCTTGACGAAAAATAACGTAAAACGCCGTTTTGGAAGTTGGATGGGCTTAGGCTTCAAGCTGCTTGCCAAACTCAAACGCTTGCGGGGAACCTGGTTTGATCCGTTTGCGTACACCCGCGATCGGCGTCAGGACCAAAGGCTGATCGGACACTTCGAGACACTCGTCGATACCATGTTGAACGGGCTCGACGAGCAGAATCTCAACATCGCGGCACGCATTGCGCGGTTGGGTCTCGAAGCCAAGGGCTACGGTCACGTCAAAGCCCGGGCGATCGAACGCATGCTCGAAGCAGAACGCGAGTTGCTGGAAGAATTCCATCGGCCGCCGTCCCCCGTGACGTTGTTCGACCCCAAGGTAGGCCGCCACGCGGCGTAGCGTCGGCCGCGGTAGCATTCATAATGGTGGACTTCGATTTCGGACTTGGGCAAACCCTGGACATGTTGCGTGCAAGCATTCAGCAGTTTGCACGCGTTGAGATTGCGCCCTTGGCGGCATCGATAGATGAGTCCAACGAGTTTCCGCGTGAGCTATGGCCGAAATTGGGCGGGCTCGGCGTGCTCGGCATCACGGTCGAGGAACAATACGGCGGCGCCAATCTGGGCTATCTGGCGCATTGCATCGCCATGGAAGAGATCAGCCGGGCATCCGGTGCGATTGGCCTATCCTACGGCGCGCATTCGAATTTGTGTGTAAACCAGATTCGTCGCTATGCCAACGACGCACAAAAACAAGCCTACCTGCCGAAACTCGTTTCCGGAGAATATCTTGGGGCGCTCGCGATGAGCGAAACGAGTGCCGGTTCCGACGTCATGAGCATGAAACTCAAAGCGGTCGAAGACGGCGATGTTTTCAGGCTGACCGGCCACAAAATGTGGATAACCAATGGGCCGGGCGCAGACGTGCTCGTCGTGTACGGCACGGTGGATCCCGGCGCGGGCCCGAAGGGGCTTACGGCGTTTCTGGTCGAAAAAGGCACTCCAGGGTTCAACACCGCGCAAAAACTCGACAAGCTCGGCATGCGCGGTTCGGATACCTGTGAGCTGGTGTTTGACGATTGCGCTGTGCCCAAGTCTCAAGTGCTCGGCGAGGTTGGTCAGGGCGCCGAGATTCTGATGAGTGGCCTCGACTACGAGCGGGTGGTGCTGGCCGCGGGTCCGCTCGGCATCATGCAGAGCTGTATGGATTTGGTTTTGCCCTACACGCACGACCGCCAACAGTTCGGTCAGCCCATCGGCACCTTCCAGCTGATGCAAGGTAAGTTGGCCGATATGTACACGACGATGAACGCCAGCCGTGCTTACGTTTATGCCGTGGCAAAAGCCTGCGATGCCGGCCGTACTACTCGGTTCGACGCAGCGGGGTGTATCCTGTTTGCCGCGGAGAAGGCAACCTGGATGGCATCGCAAGCCATCCAAGCGCTCGGCGGCAGCGGCTACATCAACGAGTTCCCCGCCGGACGGTTGCTGCGCGATGCCAAGCTCTACGAGATCGGCGCCGGCACGTCCGAAATTCGCCGCATGCTCATCGGCCGCGAGCTCTTCGACGCAACGTCATAGGACCGATATAATTCCGCGCCGATTTAGCCGCTAACCCGCCCAGGAGAAGAATGATCATTGATCTTGTACGCAAAACCATGCCGGCGGTATTGGCGTTCGTCGTTTTGGCAGTCCAAGCGTTGCCTCCGGGTACGGCGATCGAGATTCGTGACCGGCTGCAGCCCTTCGGCGAAGTCTGTCGTGCGGGCGAGACGTGCGGCGGCGTTGCGACCGCATCATCGAGCACCGGTGGCGGCGGACTCTCCGGCCAGCAGATCTACGATCAATACTGTTTTGTCTGCCACGCGACCGGCGTCGGCGATGCGCCGCTGTTCGGCAACCTGGAACAATGGCAACCGCGCATCGACAAAGGCCTCGAGGTGCTGGTAACCACATCGCTCGAAGGCTTGAAATTAATGCCGCCGATGGGTAGCTGCATGAGCTGCTCGGAAGACGAAATGCGCGATGCGGTGCAGTACATCATCGACAGCGCAAAGTAGCTCTCACCCCTGCCCCGTCATCCGCTCCCAATCGATGGCCCGGTAGCCTAGGGCTTCGAGTGCGTGACGCTCCTCGATGGTCGTGGCCGCCTCCAAGTCACTGACCGTCCATGCCACTTTGATGACCTTGTGATAGCTCCTTGCAGATAGACGGTAGCGATCGATCGCACGGGTCAAGAGCTTGACGGCCGGCGGCGCAAGCGGTGCTCGCTCGGCCGCCACAGGTCCGGAGAGGTTACCGTTCGGGCACCCCTGCCGCTGGACTTGTGTCGTTCGGGCTCTGTCCACTTCGACCGCCAACTGTTTGGTGTTGCTCGCCGGCGTCGACGCGTCGACCAGCAGTTCTTTGGGTAAGTTGGGCAGCCAGAGCTGCATGTCGATTCGGTCCAACAAGGGGCCGGACACGCGCGACTGGTAAGTTTGTATTTGTCTGGGCGTGCAGCGGCATAATCCTTCGGTACAAACGCGCCCTACGGGACAGGGGTTCATTGCTGCGAGCAGCTGAAAATTTGCGGGAAAGGTGGCGCGGTATTGCGCGCGTGCGATCGTTGCGCATTGGGTTTCCATGGGTTCGCGCAGCAGATTCAGAACACTTGGTTTGAAGTGTGGTAGCTCGTCCAGAAACAACACCCCGTGATGCGCAAGGGATGCCTCGCCGGGGGTTGGTCGGCTACCGCCGCCGATGAGTGCGGGGGCGGTGGCCGAATGGTGGGGATCACGGAACGGTGCTTGATCATACTGTTTGCGCAGTAGTCCGGCGCTCGAATATACCGCCGCTACCTGTAACATCGCCCGCTCGGTCAATCGCGGCAGAAGGTCGACGATGCTCCGCGCGAGCATTGTCTTGCCGGTCCCGGGCGGACCGACCATGAGGAAGTGGTGTCGACCTGCGGCGGCCACCTGAAGGGCCCGCTTGGCCGCCAACTGACCGCGCACTTGGCTCAGAAGATCCGTCGTGGACGGGTGCGGAATGACGGCGGCGCGTTGTGGCTGGATGTTGACGGCACTGTCGGGCTCGCGGATGAGGCGAACGACATCCAGCAGATGCGCGCAAGGGACCAGGCGCGAGTCGGTGATCAACTCGGCTTCCGCGCGATTGGCCTCGGGCACCACCAGCCGCTGGTTAGGCTTCAGGGACAGCGCCGCGGGCAACACCCCGGGGATATGGCGCAATCGCCCATACAGGCCGAGCTCACCCAGAAACTCAAACTCACGCAAAGGTGCGGCGGGTATTTGTTGGGTCTGCGCGAGCAGGCTGATGGCGATGGCGAGATCGAAGCGCGCGCCCTGTTTGGCGAGATCTGCGGGGGCGAGGTTGATCACCACACGGCCGTCCGGAAAATCGAAGTGGTTGTTCACCAGTGCACTTTTGACGCGATCGCGAGATTCGCGTACGACCGTTTCCGGTAGTCCAACGATGGTGAAGCAGGGTAAGCCGCTGCCAACGTGGGCCTCTACCGTGACCCGAGGCGACTCCATGCCAAGTTGTGCACGCGTGTGGACGGCAAAGCGGTGCAAATTCAACCCGGGCTAAGGTTTGCTTTCGAGTTCTTTGATGCGCTCCTCGAGTCGTGCCACGCATGCTTCGAGTTGCTCGAGTGCTTTGAGGTGGCCATCGAATTCGCGTTTCGGAACGAGCTGAAACTGTTTGAAGACGCCCTCGATGACACCCCTTAGTTGATCGTTGGCCGTCGGGGTTGCGTCAAACAGCGCGCGGA
>CBDTZM010000253.1:0-4192 GCA_965364915.1 uncultured Pseudomonadales bacterium
GCGTACCGTGAGCGGCAGCAGCGGATGGCGTCTTTGACAGTGAGCATAGGCACCAGTATCGTGCCCGCCCGCGGCCCAACTCCGTAACATTTGATCGATATGGCTTTTGAGCAGGACAGAAGCTTCCTCGTACACCAAGTGCTCGACTACGCGGGCCACTACGCCTCGCTCGACCTCGCGGATGCACCAGGGCGCGAGTTGATCGACGCCATCGTCGATGAAGTAGGTCGTTTCGCTCTGCAGGAATTGCAACCGCTCAATAGCGTCGGTGACCAACAAGGCTGTGTCTTCGCCGACGGTGCGGTCACGACCCCGCCGGGCTTCAAAGAGGCGTATCGGAAATTCGTCGAGGGTGGTTGGGCGAGCCTGACCGGCGCTGTTGAATACGGTGGCCAAGGCTTGCCGGACAGCATGAGCCTGTTTCTCGAAGAGTTGCTGTGTACCTCGAATCTCGCCTGGGCGATGTATCCGGGATTGTCGCGCGGCGTGCTGGAGGCACTCGAATCCCACGGGTCCCCGGACCAGAAACAGAAGTTCCTGACCAAGCTGATTAGCGGCGAGTGGACAGGAACCATGTGTTTGACCGAGCCACACGCGGGGTCCGACGTTGGACTCGCGCGCACCCGCGCGGTTGCCGATGCCGATGGAACCTATCGCATTACCGGCACCAAGATTTTTATATCCGCCGGCGAGCACGATTTAGCCGAGAACATCGTGCATCTGGTGCTCGCCCGCGTTGCCGGCGCACCCGAGGGTACCCAAGGCATTTCCATGTTCGTGGTACCGAAGTTCGACCTCGACGGCACTCGTAACCAGGTTGTTTGCGGGGCGATCGAAGAGAAGATGGGTATTCACGGCAACGCGACCTGCGTTTTGCACTTTGAAGAAGCCATAGGTTACCTGGTGGGTGACGAGAACGACGGCATGCGCTACATGTTCACGATGATGAACGCGGCGCGCATCGTGGTTGGGCTACAAGCGGTCAGCCTGGCTCAGAGCGCATACGAAAAATCTGCGACCTACGCCACCGAACGGCTGCAGATGCGCAGCCTAAGTGGTCCCAGAGCGCCGGATAAGCCTGCCGACCCAATCATCGTCCACCCGGACGTTCGGCGCATGTTGCTGACCCAGAAAGCTTTGATCGAAGGAGGGCGCGCGCTGGTGTATTTCGCCGGCCAGCTGATCGATGTCGTGGAACTCGGCAAAGACGTAGAGGTTCGCGACGAAGCCTCCGAGCTGCTCGACTTTCTGACGCCGATTGTGAAGGGTTTTCTCACGGAAGTGAGTTTCGAGGCGATCAATCATGGCGTCCAGGTGTTCGGCGGCCACGGCTACATCCGTGAAACCGGCGTTGAACAGCTTGTGCGTGACGCGCGCATTACGTTGCTCTATGAAGGCACGACTGGTATCCAAGCACTCGACTTGTTAGGCCGAAAGGTCTTGATGACGCAAGGCAAAGGACTCATCGCTTTGCTCGGGCGGATGAATGCAACGGCGGACGCGTGCAAGTCGGCCCTGCCCGACATCGGCGAAGCACTCACTCGGCTTGGCGAACAATGGAGCGAGCTGTCTTTCGCCATCGGCGCGAAAGCCCAGGACGATCCGGAAGAGATCGGGGCGGCGTCGGTCGACTATCTGTTCTACAGCGGCTATGCGGTGCTTGCCTATCTTTGGGCACGTATAGCGCTGACCGCCAGCGAACTGGCCGACGACGCCTACGGGCAAGGCAAGATCGCGACCGCGCGGTTCTACTTCCAACGCCTGTTGCCGCGCACTCTCGCGCACAAAGCCGCCATCGAGGCGGGTGGCGCGAGCCTTATACAGATTAGCGACGAAGCGCTAACATCGGGGTTGGGCACGCCAACCGGCTCGCCAACCGGTTAGGGGGAAGCAACGATGTTGGAGTACCAGGCGCCCGAAAAGGACTTGGAGTTTCTGCTATTTCGGCTCTTCAAAGTGCAAGAGGCGTGGCAGGAGATTCCCGCATTCGCCGAGTTTACCGACGATCTAGTGCGGGCGGTGATCAGCGAGGGCGGCAAGCTCGCTTCCCAAGTCATGACCCCGATAAATCAACGTGGCGACGCTGAAGGTAGTCGCTGGAAAGACGGGGTGGTCACGGCGCCAAGTGGTTTTCAGGAAGCCTACGATCAGCTTGCCGGCGGCGGCTGGTTAGGGCTGTCGGGCGATCCGCAATACGGCGGTCAAGGCATGCCTAAACTGTTGGGCTGCTTGTTGGAAGAGATGTTCTGGGGTTCGAACAGCAACCTCTACCTTTACGCGACGCTGACCGTCGGTGCGTCGATCTGCATCAACGCCCACGGAACCGAAGAGCAAAAGTCTCTCTACCTGCCGATGTTGTATAGCGGTCAATGGTCGGGCGCGATGGATCTGACCGAGCCGCATGCGGGCACCGACCTCGGCATCATCCGCACCAAAGCCGAGCAAGTCGCTGACGGGTCTTACCGCATCACCGGAACCAAAATTTTCATCACCGCGGGGGAACACGACCTCACTGAGAACATCGTGCATTTGGTTCTCGCCAAACTGCCCGGGGCGCCGGACGGCACGCGCGGCATTAGTCTATTCATCGTGCCTAAGTTCGTTCCAGAGGCAGATGGTTCGCCCGGCGAGCGTAACGCGGTAACCAGCGGATCCATCGAGGAGAAGATGGGTGTCAAAGGCAGCGCGACCAACGTCATGAACTACGACGGCGCCGTGGGTTACCTTGTTGGCGAGGAAAACTCGGGTCTTGCCTGTATGTTCACCATGATGAACTACGAGAGGCTCTCGGTGGGCCTGCAAGGCTTGGGGTCGGGCGAACTGGCTTATCAGCAAGCGGTTCGCTACGCCCGCGATCGATTGCAAGGGCGCGCTCCGAGCGGTCCGCAAAATCCCGAAGCTGCAGCCGATTCACTACTCGTACATCCCGACGTGCGGCGCATGCTGCTCACAATCAGGGCCTACACGGAAGCCGGGCGTGCTTTTGCCATGGTGGTCGGTCTCGCGCTCGACAGGGGCAAGTACGCGGGCGATCAAGACAGCCAGGCGCTATCGGAGCTGCTGACACCAATCGCCAAGGCCTTCTTGACCGACAAGGGGTTCGAGTGTGCGGTGCTTGCCCAGCAAGTGTTCGGTGGCCACGGGTACATCAAAGAGTCCGGTGTCGAACAGATCGTCAGAGATACCCGCATCGCTCAGATATACGAGGGTACGAACGGTGTGCAGGCGTTGGACTTGGTCGGGCGTAAGGTGCTTCGAGACGGCGGGCAGGTGCTGAAGCGGTTCGTCGAACACATGGCGGGTCAGGCCGTGCCGGACCGGTACCGCGACGCGCTGTCCGCAGAGTTCGAACGTCTCTTGAAGGTAACCGAGTCGGTTCTGGCAAGAGCCGGGGACGACGCCGACCTCGCGGGCGCGGTGTCGACCGACTATCTCGAACTGGTCGGCCTGACCATTTACGCGTGGCTTTGGGGGCGCATGGTGGAAGTCGCGGACGACGATGCGTTTGGTCAGTCGAAACGCCAAACCGCTGACTTCTTCTTCGCGCGACTGCTGCCCAAGACGCTTTCCTTGGAGCAGAGCATCTACGCAGACTCCTCCGCCGTGATGGCCATGCACGACGCGGCATTTTAAGCGTCAACGCACCTCTAATACGGCCGCTTCACGCTTCAACCGGCCAATTTTCCGTCCAGGTCGTGGGGCTTGCGCCATCCGGCGAGGCCGCGCGAACTGACAAAATGTACGACGAGGTCTGCCGCTCGAATCGAATCCACGAACAAACACGTGACGTCGGCCAGCGCGAGGATGTCGACCTCGCACCACACTTCGTCTTGGCCCCGGGCGAGGTCTCGCGACTCTACCTTGAACGCGAAAAGATCGGCATTGGCTCTGTTCTCGGTGATGTGAACCGTCACGTCGGCCCGGTCGCGGGTCTCGGTAACGTAGATGAGCGCCATGCCTTACCAAGCGCCAGCTAGCGAATTTCCGGACAGGAACTAGCCGGCATCACCGTCGGGTTCCGGACAGGGATGATCCTCGACCCGCGGATCGCAGACGCTGATACCGCGCATGTAAAGCGACCACGCTGCCATTTCTTCGTCCGCGATCGGCGGCGCGCCGGTTTGTTCGTCAACCGGCACGATCTGCCGTGTGCGCGTGATCACGTAAAAGTAGTCGTTGCCTCGAATGGCCT
>CBDTZM010000254.1:0-4185 GCA_965364915.1 uncultured Pseudomonadales bacterium
GGTACCGAAGTACGAGATACCCGGGCGTGCCAAAGAGTAGCGCCATCACGTACGACACCACGAGAGCGGCTACGGCTGCCAGCAGGAACTGCACGAAAGTTAGATCAAGCTGAAAAACGAAAGGGACTATTCCAAGTAGAGCTATTACAGGTGCAACTAGCATAGCGTGGCGCACTTTTTTTCGATCGTATGTTGGTTTAGACATTAGCAAAACCTTGATTTTTGATGCCTAGCGCTTGAGTTCATCGGTCGTAGCGAGAGTAGCCTCGCAGATTTGGCGTACGAAGTTAAGCTAAACGTAGCGAGCCCAATGCGCTGTAGCGATTTGTTAAGCGGCGACAGCATGCATAAACTCCCTCAACTTTCCACGACGAGTTTGAAGGTGCCAGCGGACCCGTCAGTCTGGGATCGTCCCACGTACACGTCATCTCCGGATACGGCAACGGTAAGGATCCCCGGTCTGTACCCGGGTGTATTCGATGCGCATCCCGTCACCACAACGATTAGTAGTATTGACGGCACGCGACGCATGCTATGAGCATCCCAAACGTGTGAGTTCAAAATCAAAAAGCCCACATCTACCTAAAGCATTGGCAGAGAGCAGCATCCTACGCAACCTCGTCTGCCATCAGACTTTTCATCAACGCGATCGCCATCACGACCACCACAAGGAGTAGCGGTACCGAGACCGCGACCACAGCCGACTGCAGCGAACGAAGACCTCCGATATAGATGAGCGTGATCGGCAGAACACCGATCGTGAATGCCCAAAATACCCTGTTCCACCGCTCCGGGTGCTCACCGGCGGGCAACGAACGCGTCGCGGACGAGGCCAATGTATAGGACGCACTGTCGTAGGTGGTGGCGGCGAAGATGAGGCATACCACGGTGAAAAACGCGAGTACGAGACCGCTAAACGGCAAGGAACGCAACACGGCGACTATAGCAAGAGGTGCATCACCACCGCCCACTAGATCGACGACATCAACGATGTTGTTCATTTCCAGAAACACCGCGTAGCTGCCCAACACGACGAAGAACAGCGTACAACCCAACGTACCGTAGCCGAGCGTACCCAACACCACCTGACGGATCGTCCGGCCCCCGGAAATCTTGGTGATGAACATCCCCATGAAGGGACCTAAGGCCAACCACCAAGCCCAATAGAACACGGTCCAAGATTCAACGAACGTGCCGGAGGAAAATACGTCGGTCGCCGTGCTCATGAGCAGAAAGTTCTGCAACATGAGACCAATGCTCTCAGTGCCTAGCTCGAGGATAAAAGCAGTTGGGCCGACCACGAGAACGAACAGGATCAACAAGAAGGCCAACGTCACATTGACGTTGCTCAAGCGCTTGATACCTTTTTCCAAACCGACGTAAACGCTCACCGCAAACAGCGCAGTGATGACCGCAATGACCGCGACGTTCAACGAAAACGACGGGGCAACGCCAAACATCTCGGTCAAACAAGCGCTGATCAGCGGTATCGCAAGGCCGATACCGGTACTCGCTGCCCCCAACAAACCAACGATGAACAGCATATCGATAATACGTCCCAATGGTCCCGAAGCGCTCTTGCCGAGCACAGGGGCACAGGCCGCGCTCAGCCGTAGCGAGGGAACCTTGCGTACATGATAGGCGTAGCCGATCGCGATGGCTGGCAGACAGTAGAGCCCCCAACCGATGAACCCCCAGTGAAAGATCGGATAGCTCACCGACCAACGCAGCGCGTCGTCGCTACGTGGCAGCACGTCAAAAGGCGGGGCTGTGTAGTAGTGGGCCCATTCTACGGTTCCCCAATACAGCACGCTCGTGCCGATGCCTCCACAAAACAGCATGGCCGCCCAGCTAAACGTGGAAAAATCCGGCTTTTTCCCAGGCGATCCCAATAACACATGGCCGAATCGGCCAAACGCGAGATAGCCGAGAAACACCATGGTGGCAATGCTCATCAGGACGTATACGATGCCAAACTCGTCCGTGACGTAGCCAAAAACACGATCGAGCAGCTCGCGACCCTGCCCCGGGTACAACGCCAGAGGCACACACACCAAAAACACGAGAGCAATGCTCGATATAAAGATGAACCAGTCGATATTCTTATTCGGCAAACCCAAGCGCCCGTCAACCACCTATGGCGCCGACTACCTTACATGGAACGGTCGACGACCAACACTTGTGAGTAGTAGCCTTAACATCGAGATAAAAAGGTTCTTCGCATGAAAGCAGATCGACTACGCTCGCAGCACGATCGTGAGATGTTCGAACAGTTGGTGGTCGATCCGGACATCAAAAAAGTAAACGAGAAAATCGCCAAGCGGGAGGAGAAGGGTCAGATGGGCGTACGACGCCATCTGCTGTCAACGGCCGTGCGCTTGAGCAAGACAATGGCTGCGGATCTTCATCAAACGGCAGACGAGTGTGCCGAAACCCTTGGGCTGGACATTCCTTTTGAGCTGTATGCCTTTCCAAGCCCCTCGTTCAACGCCGCTTGCGTAAAACCGGAAGCCGGAAGACTCTTCATCATGTTTTCATCGAGCCTGCTTGAAGCGTTCGCGGATGCAGAACTCAAGTTCGTGGTAGGCCATGAGCTCGGGCATCATCTTTTCAACCATCACGACATTCCAATCGGCTACATTTTGCGCGGCCGCAATCGCCCCAATCCGAAACTCGCCCTCACGCTAACGGGTTGGTCGCGTTACGCGGAGATCTCTGCCGATCGCGCCGGTGCTTACTGCGCGCAGGACCTGAACGCCGTTGCTCACGCTCTGTTCAAACTGGCTTCAGGATTGAGTGGCCGGCTAGTGGCGTTTACGTTGAAGGACTTCCTTCGCCAGGTCGACGAAATGCAACTTGAAGATGCCGAGCCGGGTCAAGGGGCTCCGACGGGAGACTGGTTCTTGACCCACCCGTTCAGCCCGTTGCGCGTGAAGGCCTTGAAACTCTTCGACGACTCGGTACTGACACGCAAGAACGGTACCTCGACGGACGATCTGGAGGTAGGCGTACAAGGTTTGATGAGTCTGATGGAGCCGAGCTACCTCGAGGGTCGAACCGATATTGCCGAGACGATGCGCCGCCTGCTATTCGCCGCGGCCATCGTGGTTGCCGCAACGAGCGCGGGTATTTCGGAGGCCGAGATCGCGGTTTTCGAAGAGTTCTTCGGTAAGCGCTCGTTTAGCGACAAACTCGACATCGACAAGATCGGCGCCGAACTGCCCGATCGTATCGAGCAGGCCAAAGCGCAAACGTCCCTTCCCCAACGTATGCAGGTCGTGCGCGATCTGTGCACGGTCAGCAAAGCCGACGATCATACGACGGAGGCAGAGATCGATCAGTTGCTACAGATCGCCTACGACCTGGAGGTGCCGGGATCTTTTGTCCATCAAACGTTGAGCGCCGAACCGGAACTCGACTGATCGCGGCGACTGGTACCGCTCAATGGCCGCGCCGTCGAAGGCGTTCGTGACCCTTGGAATCTTCCTCTGCGGGACGCAACTCGACACCAAACAATTCGGTCGTGTCATCCTTTTTCGGCGGTGCGCAGAGCGACGCGAGTATCTCTCTAGCCCGCGCTGCCTGTTGCTCGTTGAGCTCACCAACGACCTCGGCCTGCAAGTGTTCCAGCACCGCTTGCGTATCGCACTCGGCGGCAATCGCTTGCCCAGCAGCCAGCGTCACCGCCGCCAGGATCAATGATGCTATCGATTTCATGAAGAAAACCTAACGCTTTGACGGGTACAATGTCCAGCCTAATGGACTACGCCCTTACTACCGGTCTCTCTGTTGTGATCGTCGTGTTGTGTATCGCCATACACTACGAGGCGCTGAACCTGATCAACGCCTTAAACAAGAAGTTCCGTACCCACCGAACCGGGTTGATAGTAGCCATGCTGGGCCTCTTTGCGGCACACGTGGTGGAGATCTGGGTGTACGCCGGTGGTTACCTCATTGCCGTCGAATGGCTGTCCGGTTCGATCTCTGTTGCCGATCCGTCATGGTTCGAATTCGTGTACTACTCGGCCATGGTCTACACGACAGTAGGTTTTGGCGACATCATCCCGGAGGGCGCTCTCAGAATGATGACCATGAGCGAAGCCTTGTCGGGGCTATCGCTCATCACGTGGTCGGCGTCGTTTGCGTTTCTCGAGATACAACGCCTGTGGCGGGATTAGCGCCTGC
>CBDTZM010000255.1:0-4183 GCA_965364915.1 uncultured Pseudomonadales bacterium
GGGTTGATAGGGCGAGGTCTTGTCGTAACGGGTCGTTGCGGCGGAATTGTCGAAAATGTTGGTCATGATCACGCCGGGTTGCACGTTGACCACGCGAATGTCGAAACGCGCGAGCTCGTGCGCCAACGCTGTCCCGAGGGATTCCAGTGCCCATTTGGATGCAGAGTAGGGGATCTGATTGGGGGATGGGAACACGCCCGCCACACTGGTCACGTTGACGATGCAACCGGTCTGGCGCTCGCGCATCGACGGCAACACGGCCTGAATGCAACGCACCGCGCCAAAGTAATTGGTCTCGAACATGGCCCGGTGTTCGTCCTCGGGTACCAGCTCCAGCGGCGCCGCACCGCCGATACCCGCGTTGTTGACCAGCACGTCCACCGCACCTACCTCTGCTATCCGCGCAAATGCCTCGTCTACCGATGGGTTGGAGGTGACGTCGAATTCGATTATCTTGATCGGCAACCCGTCCGCCGCTTCGGAGAGCGGGTCGGCTTTCGCCAGATTGCGCATCCCCGCGAACACCTGATAGCCGTTCTTCGCGAGATGCAACACGGTCTCAAACCCGATACCGGTGCTGGTGCCGGTCACTACGGCGATGGGCATCAATCGAATCCCGTGGTTTTGGGTGTACGAACATTATGTGAGAAAACACCCGGCTTTGCCTGGTTAGCGTGTGCTGTGTCGGAGTTGATTAATGAGCTAGGTTTACGTCTAATCGGCCGGCAGGGACTAACAGGGAAGTGGGATGTCAGGGAACTCGAGACGCTTGGTCGTGTGCGCGGTGTTCATCGCGTTACTCAATTTTTCTGCAATAGCCAATGAGCCGCCTCCCGAGTTGGCGAGCATGGAAGCCGCCTACAAGGAAGATTCCTTCTCTCCTTACGCCAATAGAAACTTCCCGTCCCGGCCATTCTTCGGTGACACGCACGTCCACTCATCGGTCTCGATGGATGCCGGGGCGATCGGCAATCGGTTGGGACCGGAAGAGGCCTACCGGTTTGCGCGGGGGGAGGAAATGACCTCGTCGACCGGCGTTCGGGCAAAGCTGTCGCGGCCCCTCGATTTCATGGTCCTATCGGACCACTCCGACAACATGGGTTTGTTTGCGCTGCTCTACGAAGCCGACCCGGTTCTCGTCAACGCATCGGCGATTGCCAAAGAGCTGTCCAATAAGATTCGCAAGGGCGGCAAGGACGGTATGGAAGCCGGGATGTACATCGTCGACAATTTTGCCAACGGCACGCTCGACGAATCGCTAAACATCCTGCCCGGAACGCCTCCGTTCAAGACCACGTGGAAGATCCTTGTCGATGCGGCGGAAAAATATAACGAGCCCGGGCGCTTCACCGCGTTCATCGGTTACGAATGGACGTCGCTGGTGACCGGCAACAACATGCATCGTAACGTGATCTATCGGGACGGCGGACAGTTTGCTCGGCAGGTCGAGCCCTATACAACGACGCCTCCGCTAGGAAGTCCCAATCCCCGTGACCTGTGGAGATGGATGGGGCGATACGAAGAAAAAACCGGTGGCGACGTGCTTGCCATCGCCCACAACGGCAACCTCTCGAACGGCATCATGTTCCCAGAAAGGGCGCAATACGATGGCAAGCGACTCGACAAGGAGTACGTGACCGAACGTATCAAATGGGAACCGTTGTACGAAGCGACCCAGATCAAGGGTGATGGCGAGACGCATCCGTTTCTCTCGCCCGACGACGAATTTGCCGACTACGAGACGTGGGACAAAGCCAACCTGAACATGAGTGTGTTGAAAGAAGACGACATGTTGGCAGGCGAATACCTGCGGGAAGCCTTGAAGCTTGGATTGCGATTGGAAGAGAAGCTCGAGACCAATCCGTATAAATTTGGCGTCATCGGGTCTACCGACACACACACCTCCTTGGCAACCGCACAGGAGGACAACTTCTTCGGTAAACATTCCGGCTCGGAACCGAGCCCGAAACGCGTGGAACACTTGGTTCTCGAGATGGGAGGCCAAAAGATCTACGGCTGGGAGCAAGCGGCTTCCGGATTGGCCGCGGTCTGGGCGAAGGACAACACCCGCGAATCGTTGTTCGACGCCATGGCCAGAAAAGAGACCTATGCGACCACGGGGTCGCGGATGCTAGTGCGGTTCTTTGGTGGTTGGTCGTTCACCGACGACGACGCGCGTGGTCGAAGCCCGGCGTTCGCCGGTTACGAAAAGGGTGTACCGATGGGCGGTGATCTGCGTGGTGCTGACGCCAGCGGAGCCCCTTCGTTTTTAGTCGCTGCATTGAAGGACCCGCTGAGCGGGAACCTCGATCGTATCCAAATCGTCAAGGGGTGGATGGACGGCGATGGAGACTTGCACGAAAAAATCTACGACGTGGCCGTCTCAGACGGTCGCGGTATAGGCAGCGACGGACGTTGTCGAACACCGGTCGGGAGTACGGTCGACGTCGGTCGGGCGACCTGGACCAATACCATTGGCGAGTCGGAGTTGATTACCGTCTGGCAAGACCCTGACTTCGATCCGGACCAGGCGGCCGTGTACTACGCGCGCGTGATCGAAATTCCGACGCCTCGATGGACGGCCTATGAAGCCGTGAGATTTGGCATCGAGATGCCGGAAGGCGTGCCGATGACGACGCAGGAGCGCGCGTACACGTCACCTATCTGGTACACGCCTTAGACTTCAAGGAGAGAGCTAATGCATAGACTCATGAGCAACGGAGTCCTTTTTGCAGCGACGCTGGGGATTGCCATAAGCGCGTCCGCAGAAAGCGCCGATCCGGACAACGTACCGGAGCGACCGAAAATCTACTCCCCTTACGTCGAGCGGACGGTCAACGACGCCAACCTGGCAGAGGGCGTCTACTGGGGCGACACGCACCTGCACACGAGTTACTCCGCGGACGCGGGCATGCTCGGCAACACGCTTGGCCCGGAACAGGCGTACCGCTTCGCCAGAGGCGAGGAAGTTTTATCCGCCGCGGGCATGCGAGCGCGTTTGATCCGACCCCTGGATTTTCTGGTCGTGGCGGATCACGCGGAGAACCTGGGTCTTGCCCCGATGATCGCGGAATCCAACGCCGAACTCCTCAAGATTCCGTGGGGACGCGAGGTCCACGACATGGTGAAGGCGGGCGACGGCCGCGGGGCATTCCAGAAGTGGATCGCCGATGCCGTGGGCGTTGGCAAAGACCCGATCGACAACCCGAAAATGATGCGCACGGTATGGGATCGCGAGATTGACTTCGCCGAGAAATTCAACGAACCGGGTCGGTTCACAGCGCTCATCGGCTTCGAGTGGACCTCGATCGCCACGCTGCAGACACCGGGCAATCTACACCGGGTGATCATCTTCAAGGACGGCGCGGATAAAGCCGGGCAGGTCTTGCCCTTCACCGCCGTCGACTCGATCGATCCGGAGAAGCTCTGGGACTACATGGAAGCGTACGAGGAAAAAACCGGCGGCAGCGTTCTCGCCATCGCGCACAACGGCAATGTGTCCAATGGACAGATGTTTCCCCTTACGCGTATCAACGGCCGGCGAATCGATCGCGGCTATTCGGAAAAGCGTATGCGCTGGGAACCTCTTTACGAGATAACGCAGATGAAGGGCGATGGCGAAGCACACCCGTTCCTGTCACCCAACGATGAGTTCGCCGACTACGGGACCTGGGACAAGGGCGACATTGCCGGTTTCAAACCCAAAGAAGACTGGATGCTGCAGTACGAATATGCCCGCACCGCTTTCCAGGTCGGGCTCGGGTTGGAGCAGGATATCGGCGCCAATCCTTATAAGTTTGGCGTGATCGGCAGCACCGACGCGCACACCTCGCTTGCGACCACCCGCGACGAGAACAACTGGAGCAAGACGCCGACGATGGAGCCGGCAGCAGATCGGTGGGAGCACCTAGTGATCGGCTCCCTCGCGGGGGACGAGTCGTTGAATACGTATTCGTTCGAGACCCTCGCCTCCGGCCTTGCCGGCATCTGGGCTCGCGAGAACACGCGCGAGGCGCTGTTCGATGCGATGCAGAAAAAAGAAACCTATGCGACGACCGGTACACGAATTACGGTTCGTTTCTTCGGCGGTTGGGACTACGGCGAGAATGACGTGTTCCGACCTGATGCGGTGAAGATCGGCTACCAGAAGGGCGTTCCGATGGGTGGCGACCTGAGTGAGGCG
>CBDTZM010000256.1:0-4170 GCA_965364915.1 uncultured Pseudomonadales bacterium
CGTGTCTATGAGATAAGTCACCAGCGGCGTGATGACAATGCCACCCGCCGACACGCCCATCGTTGCCCACGCGATAGCGCGTCCGCGCTTCTCGACGAACCATTTGGCCAACGTCACATTGACCACCAGGTTGCCCAGCAACGCGCAGCCGACGGTCAGTGCGAGCCCGTTCAAGACGATCCACTGCCATAGCTCCGTCACCTGGCTGTGCAACCCTAGGCTCACAGTCAAGATCGCGGTACCGATGAGCATCAACGGTCTGCCACCGTATCGATCGACCCAGACACCCATCAAGAAACCGGTGGCCGCCATAACCACCTGCCCGATGGAGCGCGACAGCGTGAATTCCGCACGCGTCCACCCCAGGTCATCGATCATTGGTGTCATGAACGAACTCAAGACATAGCTGAAGATGCCCAACGATACGAATTGCGCCAAGAACGAGGCGACGATCAACCAATATCCGTAGTAAATGCGCCGAGGCACTTAGATTTCAAACCCTTTAGACTCAAAGACCAACCGCCCAAGATAGCAGATGCCGTGCTAACCGTTTACCCAGCAAGATCTGTCATCACCATGAACCCGTCGCTACCGCGCGCGGAAGCGGTCGCCGTTCGCGACGATCGCATCGTAGAGGTGGGTACACTCGATTCGCTGCGTCCCTGGATGGACGCTCATGACTACACGATCGACGATCGATTTACCGAATGCATATTGACGCCCGGGTTCATCGACCCTCACTTACATCCGACGATGGCCGCGGTGTTGTTACCCATGCACTTCGTGACGGCGATGGAATGGAAGTTACCCTGGGGTAGAGTGGCGCCGACGACGACCCCCGCCGCGTTTGACCAACGGCTGGCGGAGCTCGACGCCGAACTCGCGCCCGAGGAAACGTTGTTCGTCTGGGGGTACCACCAACTGTGGCACGGACCGATGGACCGTGCGCGAATCGACTCGATTGCGGCCAACCGACCGATCGTCGTCTGGCACCGCTCGTTTCACGAGCTGTACCTGAACGCCAAGGCGCTGAGCTGGCTCGACATCACCGAATCCGCAGTCGGTGACAGACAACAGATCGACCTCAATAAGGGCCACTTTTACGAGAACGGCCTCGGCTACGCTATCAACCGTTTGAACCCTCACATTCTTTCGCCAGAGCGCTATGCGCATGGCTTAGAACGGTTAAAGCAAGTGGTCCATGCCGGTGGTCATACTACGATCGCAGACATGGCATACGGTCTATTCGATTTCGACAGCGAGTGGCAGGCGACGAAGGATATCCTCGATACCGACGACACGCCGTTTCGTACCGAACTCATCGTCCATGCCATGCGCTTGCGTCAAGGCGGCAAATCCGACGCCGAGGTGCTGGCAATGGCCGACGCGTTGATAGAACGCAATACCCACCGCCTGCGCTTCGCCAAACGCATCAAGCTGTTCGCCGACGGTGCGTTCTTCTCACAGCTGGCACAGGTCGGCGAACCCGGGTACATCGATGGCCATCAAGGCGAGTGGCTAACGCCACCGGAGTTGCTACAGGACATGGCGCGCACGTATTGGAACGCAGGTTATCGCATTCACCTGCACGTCACCGGCGATCTAGGGGTGGAGCTCGGCTTGGACGTGTTGGAACAACTGCAGTTCGAACGGCCACGCTTCAATCACGGTTTCACGTTTGAACATTTCGGATTTTCCACGCCGGAGCAGATCAAGCGCATTCGAGCGCTCGGCGCCAACGTATCGGCCAACGTCTACTACCTACACGAACTCTCGGACATCTACGCGCGTGAAGGTATTGGCTACGAGCGCGCCTCGCAAATGGCGCGACTGGGTAGCTGTTTTCGCGAAGGCATCATGACGACGCTGCATTCCGACTTTACGATGGCACCGGCCGAGCCCTTGAATAGTGCCTGGGTAGCGGTCAACCGCATCAACAGTGAAGGCAACCAAATGAGTGCAACAGAATGCATAACACCCGAGCAAGCTCTGGCATCCATAACCATCAATGCTGCCCATGTGATCGGCCGAGCCGACGACATCGGCAGCATACGCGCGGGTAAAAAGGCAGATTTCACTATCTTAGGCGCCGATCCGCTAACCTGCGACCCAATCGAGTTGAAGGACATTCCGCTGCTAGGCACCGTCTTCGAAGGTAAGGTGTTCCCGCTCTAATGATCACCATGACCGTCATCGGTGGTTATCTGGGGGCGGGCAAAACCACGCTCATCAACCGCATCTTGAGGGCTGCGACGGCGCCGTTAGCGGTCCTGGTGAACGATTTCGGCGCGCTCAACGTCGATGCACAACTGATCGACCGCGCCAACGCCTCCGTAATGGAACTCACCAATGGGTGCGTGTGTTGCACCATTCAAGACGATCTGGGCGGCGCCTTGGAAGCCATGCGTGGCACCGGTGTACAGCACGTGATCATCGAAGCCAGCGGCGTTGCATTGCCCGACAAGGTGGCTCAGTACGGCAACACATGGCCTGGTTATTGCCGCGGCGGCGTCTATGTCGTGGTGGACGTCGTCAACATCCAACGGCTGCTGCGAGATAAGTTCGTCAATCACCTCGTCGACCGTCAACTCCAGCAAGCCGATCTACTGCTGCTCGCCAAGACCGATGTGGCGGACCTACCGGCAGAGATCCTCAGCTACGGGAAGCCAGCGCTCGATCTTCAGACCATAAAGGGGTTCGATTGGCTGCTAAAGACCCAGCCTTCGCAAAACCCGAAACAGCCCGCCGCAGCTGTCGATCATCCAAGCTTCACCGCGACGGAACTCACCGATCAGATTGCCATGGAGCCAATCGCGGTACGGCGCTTCCTCGAGCAAAACCCGCAGATTCGCCGAGCCAAGGGGTGGTTCCGAGATGGCGGCGGCGATCATTGGCACTTGCAGGCCGTGGGTGATACGTGCGCCATCGAACCAAGCGCTGCCCGCCCAATGGGCTTGGTATTTATCCACCTCGCGAGTACGCAAATTGATTTAGAGTATTTGATAAAAGGGGCACCACGAAAATGGGCTACGATCTAACCAAGCCAAGTGATCCGGCACTCGCACCAGGAGAAGCGCGTTGCCCGGGACCCAGCACCCGGGACATCATCGCGAGCGACGGCGATCAGACACCTGCGCCGTTGTTGGCGGAAAGCTACCAGTTCCTCGGCGATGCCGATATCGCCTTCGCGCGCTACACGTCCGAGGACCTCTACGATCAAGAGATACGGAGCGTGTGGTCACGCACATGGCAATGGGCGTGCCGCGAAGAACACATTCCAAACGTCGGCGACTACGTCGTCTACGATGTGGGACCCTATTCGATCATCGTGATTCGCGCTACCAAGGACGACGTAAAAGGATTCGTGAACTCATGCCTGCACCGCGGCATGCAGCTATGCGACGCCGGCAGCCAAGGACAAGGCAAACAGTTCCTGCGCTGCCCCTTCCATGGTTTCACGTGGCATTTGGATGGCACACTCAAAGAGATCCCCTGTCGCTGGGATTTTCCGCACATCAAGGACGCTGAATTTTCGCTACCCCAAGTACGCGTGGCGCTCTGGAGTGGTTTCGTCTTCATTAACATGGACTCCAACGCCCAAGATTTGAATGACTACCTAGAGGTGCTGCCCAAACACTTCGCTGACTGGCCACTGGAAAATCGCTACGTCACGATGCACGTCGAGAAAGTTCTGCCCGCAAACTGGAAGATGGCGATGGAAGCCTTCCTCGAGGCCTTCCATGTGCTAACGACCCATTCTCAGGCCGTCAAGACCGCCGGTGACGCCAACGCCCAGTACGACATATTCGGAGACAACGTTACCCGATTTGTGCACACGATCGGTTATCCGAGCCCGCACCTTCGTGATCAACCCAGTCAGGAAGAACAATTGCAGGCGCTCGGCGGCTGGCACCTCCTCGAGGGAGCAAACAAGTTGCCGGAAGGAGAGACGGCGCGTTCCCTACTTGCCGCGGACAGACGTCGTGAGCTGTCGAACGAGATGGATGTCGATCTGACCAACGTCAGCACCAGCGAGATGTTGGACTCGATCGAGTACTTCCTGTTTCCCAACATGTTCCTGTTTCCCGGGATCACCATTCCCATGATCTATCGGTTTCGGCCGATCGATGTCGACCATTGCCTACACGAGATCCTCTTCCTGCAGCCCGT
>CBDTZM010000257.1:0-4157 GCA_965364915.1 uncultured Pseudomonadales bacterium
GCTGCCATCCACGGCGACCGTGCGTGCCCATCACAATCAAGTCACAATGTTTGGCTTTTGCGAATTCGTGGATCTCCGTCTCCGTCGTCGTATGGCCCCTGAGGATGTGTTGATCGTCCTCATCGATGTCGTAGGGCTCGCACAACTCGGCGACACGTCGTTGCGCGGAAACCATGGCTTCCGCTTCGAGTGAGCGAATCATCGACCCCGTAAAGGTCGGGTCGAAATTGTACTGCGCGTATTGAGGCTCCACCACATGGAGAATGCGCAGACGGGTATCGCCATCCATGAAGGATTGCGCTTTTTCCAACACTCGATGAGTGGGGCCCTCAGTGAGATCGACAGCCACGAGTAAGTTGTTATACACGGGTCTTCCTCGTCTTAGTTTTGATGGTTCCATCCTAGGTTTGTATCGGACAAGGAACCATTGGCGCTTACCAAGATGCAGATAGGGGTTTTCACGGATGGTTCACGGATGGACGGTGGGGCCCAATCTACTAGTAGTCATTCCAAGGTCTGCGCTTGATTATCCACTCCTATAAGCTCGGCTCGCAAGTATGCGATCACGGCTTCTACGTCCTCTTCAGTCAGCGCTGGGTTGCCACCGTTGGCCGGCATCGCGAGCGCCGAACCGGGACTCTGGAACCCTTCGGTGATGCTATCCAGCAATGCCAGCCACAGTACTCGCAAGTCAGTTCGTTGCCGTTGCCAACGAAACTGGTTGCTGGACCGTGATTAGATGTCTTGTTCGACCCTGAGATATATCATACGGCCGCGCGGGTCGCTGACGAAGGTATCCATGCCACCCAGGGTCATCTGGACATCCGGCATCTCGTCGGTGAGGTTGCGCGCTCCGATCTCCAAGCGGGTCGCCCGGTCGCCAAGAAGGCTATCCCATTCGTAAGCATACGAGAGGTCGATCAAGAGTTCGGCGTCGATGACATTCTGATAACAGCTCGGTTTGTCGCAGAACTGGATGAAGCCGAGCGTCGAGTACGCGCCCGCCGCTGCCAAGCTGTTGAGCCCCGTCGACAGTCCGTCGAGCTTCACCTCGTCGGTCCATCGTCCACGCAACATCACGTGATGGTTGTCGTAGAACCAATTGACGATGCCGGTGACGCGCCACTCCGGCGTCGGCGGTACGGCGCTAATCGTGTCATTCTGCAAGCCAACACCATCGCCACTCAGGCCACCACCAAGATCGTACTCGTACTCCTCCATCCATGTAGCATTCAGGTCGAAGCGGAGGTTGCCGTAGTTCGAGGTGTAGAGGTTGTACCTGGCGTAGAAGTCCCATGATGTGACATCCATGGTCTGCGCGTTGACGTAGCTCGTCAGAATCTCCGATAGCGTACCGCTCGGCCCGCGAATGAGAGCGGGATCCGCGCAGCAAGCCGTCCAATCGTCGACGTCGGCTTGGTTAGTGACGTCGCGTCCGCTGGCGACGAACGCATCGAAATCTGCATCGATCACATTCTGCGCGTTTGTTTCGGTGATGCGGTCGACAAAGTCGAATCGGCTGTAGTCGGCCCCCAACGTGAGGTCGCCGCCCAGCAGGCTGAGCGAAACGCCGATGTTGTAAACGTCCGCTTCCTCGGAGATTAGATCCGGGTTGCCCGTTAACGTATTCGTTCTGAAGGTGCCTTGATCGCCCGACAGCGGATCGTCCACCGTCTGCAAGAATGATATCTTCGGCGTGAACATCTGCGTCAACGTCGGCGCGATAAACGCGGTCGAGTAGGACCCGCGGATGGACAATACATCGACCGGCGACCACCTGAACGCGATCTTCGGGTCGAAGGTATCACCGACGTCGCTGTAGTCCGTGTAGCGGCCGGCGAGCTGAACCTCCATCTCGCCTGCGGCGCTATTCAAAACGGGTATCAACAGCTCGAAATAAGCGGATCGAGTATCGCGATTCGCCGTATAGTCAAACGCGCAACCGTTGATCCAACGATCACAGGCATTCGCCGCCGGCGTCTCGTTGATGACCTGCTCGTAGTCGGTGAATGAAACACCAACGGCACCGGCCACCATACCACCCGGTATCTCGAAGAGATCGCCAGTCGCCAACAGGTCGTACACGTAGTAGTTGGTGTACCAGTTGAAGTTCGACATGATATCGACGCTGTTGATTACATCGTCGGAGTTCGCATAAGCTGATCCCGTATCGGCGCAGACACGATCCACACACGTGAATGCCACCGTAGCGAACGGGTTGTAGTACTCGTCTCGGTTGACTCCTAGTTTGCCCTCCATGCCGAGCAGCACTGCATTGAGACTCGCGTTCTTTCGCACTTCGTCGGTTTCGTTGCGTTGGTAGGATGCCGAGAAGGCTACGTCCCAACTGGTGTCCGGAATTCGATAGTTCCAGGAGTTGATGATCCGCCAGTTCAGCCGATCGAAGGTGTGTTCGGCCGTGCTGGCACCATCGCTTCGGCGGCCGTTTGTCGGCAAGTTGCCTAGCTTGCCGAAGAGCCGGAAATCGGCGGCGACGACATCCTCGTTGAAGGGAACCGTTCCCGCGGATTGCGTAAAGGGATCCGGAGCCAGCAACACGACGCTGCTTGCATCACGATCCGGCACGCCGTCGCCATCGCTGTCCTGCGCAAAGATCGACTCGAGGCCGCTGCCGCGGTCGGCCATCGCACGGTAGGGGTTTCCGGGATGATCGCCGAGAATCGGTGGCAAGAGGTCCACACGACCACCCGGATTCGAAGGCGAGCTTCGACCCCGCGTGTTCTGCTTGGAGAACATGAAGTCGATAGACATGTCGAGGTTGTCGTCGAACTCGTACTGGTAGTCGGCGTAGGTCGATATCTGCTGGTTTTCGTTCACGTAGTTGAAGAACTCACCAAAGTAAAAGTAACAGATCTGATTGTTGTACTTGACCTGCCCACTGATGTTGTTGCGGTGAGCCGCTTCGTTGGTTCCGCCAGGGCCATCAACCAAGCCGCATCCGGGATCTGGCAGCCGCGTGCTCGCCCCGGTGAGTGTGCCGGTGGCGTCCCGGGAAGGCACGAGATACGAGCCCGGGTTACCGGTCTCGGAGCGCGCGAAAGCTTCCGGAAAGCGATATTCCGGCCGTTCTTGTTGCGTCAACTCGTCGCGCTGGCGCCACTCGGCCGCGAAGGTGAACTGGCCAGAATCGGTTTCCGACCCCATGATGAAATCGATAACCGATTCACCGTGGTCGCCCTTGCTGTCCTGGTTGCGGAACAACGACATTTCCATTCCGCTGAAACGCTTCCTGGGAATGATGTTCACAACGCCGGCTACCGCGTCGGAACCGTACAGTGCCGATGCGCCGTCCTTCAGGATATCGATCCGCTCGATTGCAATCTGCGGGATCATGTTGTTCAGGTTGCCCTGGCTTATACGCTTGCCGTCAACGAGGTTGAGCGTAGCACCAGCACCAAGACCGCGTAAGTTGGCGGTCGTAACATTACCTTCCTGGTACCGGCGGCCATAACCGTTTGCGAAGATATCCGAACCGAAGTTGAACGTCTGGTTCGCCATGATCTCCCCGAGTGCGGGCGTCGCCTCCGCCACAATGTCGTCTTGATCGACGACCTGCGTCGGCGACAGAAAGTCGAAGTTGTCCCGTTTGATGTAGGAACCGGTCACGATGATTTCCTCGATCACGCCTTCGGTTGCGTATCCGGGCCATGCACAGACCAGCAGCAAAGAAACGATTAGAGGCTTAACACACTGTCTCTCCATAGCATTACTCCTGTATCGCAATGACCATAGCTTAGGATTTTTACTACCTGAGACTATTGATTCGGATCAACTGAAAACTTCGAAAAGCCGCGGGTTATCCCAGGTAGCGCTCTAACTTGATTGCTATCAACGCCTATCGATTGGCGCTGCTCTTCTATGGGTAACGTCAAAGAGATGGAGTCAATACGATGAAGCAAATCTCGAAATCGTTACTACTACTATTCGTGTTGATCGTCACCGCTTGTACGACTGCGCCTCCCCCACCGGGAAGCCTGGCAGCGATACGTCAAGAGGCACGCAAGACTATCGAGACGGAATGCGTGAGCGCGCTGTTTCTGAGGACGGGGCGACGGACAATATATTTCGCTGTCTCGGGGGGCTTTGTCGACGTCTTTGGCTACAGTAGCGCCCATGCAGATCCCCGCCCCACTCAC
>CBDTZM010000258.1:0-4150 GCA_965364915.1 uncultured Pseudomonadales bacterium
CGACCTTGATGCGTTGACCTTGCGAGAATCCGGCCACACGACGGTCGCAAAACTCTTGCATCTCCAACAAGTCGACCAATTCGTCTATGCGCGCTTCGACCTTGGCGTGTTCGAGGCCTTGCAGGTGGCCGTAGTAGCGAATGTTCTCCTTGGCCGTCAAGCGTTCGTAGATACCGGCGTTGTGGGGCAGTACGCCAATCGTCGAACGCACCGCGAGCGGCGCGGTGCCGACGTCGTGTTGACCGACATGCGCGGTGCCGGAGGTCGGATGCAACACCGTGGCTAGCATGCGCAGCGTGGTCGACTTGCCGGCGCCGTTTGGGCCCAAGAGTGCTGTGACCTTGCCGTCGGAGGCTTGGAACGAAACGTCCTTGACAGCTTGCAGATCGCCGAAGTCTTTACACAAATCCTCAACCCGGATCAAGGCGGGGGTCCCATCAGGTCGATGAAAAACGGGCTTGCACCGAGGCGCTCGATGCAATCCGCCTCCACAGTGGCGGTGGTGCCCTCGTCGATGAATTTGGCCAGAATCTGCGGCACGCACCCTCGGGAGATGACACCGTGTCCTTGACCGGGAATCACGAGGTGGGTGCTGTTGGGCAGCGTTGCCGAGACGGCGTCGCCGTACCTTGGCGGTGTGATCGGATCCCACTCGCCGGAAAGCACCAACACCGGCTGTTCGGCATGCAGCGGCTCGTGCATGTCGTCGTCGCGAACACCCTCGGGCCAGAGATTGCACATCACAGCTAAGGTTTTGAGTTGTTCATCGCCGAGATAGGTTTGCTGCAGAGCGGTCCAATCGACAGTATCGAGATCGTAGAAAGGCGCATCTTCCGTACATACCACCGCGTTGTGCATGCCATAGCTGATGGCGGCGGTAAGCTGGCTGATGATTCTAACCGCATGGGTAGCAATGGGAAGATAGTTACCGTGCTCGGCAGCTTGGTTGATGATGAGCGGGATCAAAGAGGCTGTCTCGGACGAATAGGACAGTAGTCGAACGGCGATAGCCAAATGCTGGTACAGCAAATCGAACTCGAAGGCTTCGCCAGTGACCGGGTGGAGTACCCGCACCGGGACAGGATCCGTCTTCAAGCTTTGCGACAAGTCGGCAAAATTCGTTTCGAGGTCGGGAAACTGTTCTGTGCACTTCGTTTGCGCCGCGCATCGCGCGAAGATGCTGTCCAGGACGACTTGCGCGTTCTCGGAAACGTTGCCGCCCAAAATGACTTCCGGCGGCAGAATGCCGTCGATGATCATGGTGCGCACCGAACCGGGATAGCGACGCAGGTAGTGGAGCGCTACCCGGGTACCGTAGGACACGCCGTAGACGTTGAGCTGTTGGTAGCCGAGTTCGATGCGCAAAGCCTCGAGGTCGCGCACGGCAACACTGGTGCTGTAGTAACGTGGATCGCCGGCCAGGCCTTCTAGGCATTGCATGGTGGCCGAACGCACAGCTTCTTCGGAATAGGGTTCGACAGACTCTTCCAGATCCGGGCAGCGCAGGGGATTGGATTGACCGGTCCCGCGCTGGTCTAGAATCAATACATCGCGTTCCCGCAAGATGGGCGCGAACGCCCCCGCTAAATCGGCATACATCTCGATTGACGACCCACCCGGGCCGCCGTTGATCACCGTGAACGCGTCTGGTAGCGGCTGTGGTGCCAGTGCCCGTATTCGTGCGACGGCCAACTCGATGGTCGGGCCCGAGGGGTCGTCGGGATTCTCGGGTCTAATCCAGGTTCCGCATTGGGCGTTGACGGTACCGTAGCCGCGCGCGCCCTTCAGCACGCAGTCGCTCATCTCGAGGGCATGGGTCGGGGCAACGCTGCACAGTGCCAGCAGCGCGAGTGCGGCTCGCAGTTTATTCACCTAGAACAAACGCGAAACGCAGAAGTCGGCGAGGTTGGCCAAAGCATTCCGATGGGCGTTGTCCGGCAATGCTTCCAGATGCAGGAGGGCTTTGTCGCGTTGTCCAACGGCGGCAGCGTGAGTGTAGTCCAGCGCACCGCTCGCCCGCACGACGTCCAACACGTCCGTTATACGTTCTGCGGATCTGGCCGAGAGGTTTTCGCGCACAACGGTGGCTTGCGATGTCGAGCCGCGGGCGAGTGTGTAGATGAGCGGCAGGGTCAGCTTGCCTTCGGCAAGGTCGTCCCCAACGTTCTTACCCATCGTCGTGACGTCCCCGGCATAGTCGAGCCAGTCGTCGACGAGCTGGTACGCCAAACCGAAGTGCAACCCGAAATCATGCAACGCTTGCACGTGAGCAGCATCGCCACAGGCGAGTACGGCGGCGGTATGTGATGCTGCCTGGAACAACAGCGCCGTCTTGCAGCGTATGACTTCCGTATATTGAGCTTCATCGATATCGAGGTTGCCTATATGGGTGAGCTGCAGAACCTCGCCTTCGGCGATGGTGTTCGTTGCGTCCGACAGGATCGAGAGAATAGCCATGTTGTCGAGTTCGACCATTAGCTGGAAGGCCCGCGAGTAGAGAAAGTCACCGACGAGCACCGACGGCGCATTGCCCCATAAAGCATTGGCGGTTGCGCGGCCTCGGCGCAGGTCGGAACGGTCGACGACGTCGTCGTGTAGCAGCGTTGCGGTGTGGAGAAACTCAATCACCGCCGCCAAGTGGATGTGGCGCGGACCCTCGTAGCCTAGGCAGTGGACCCCGAGCAGGACGAGCAGGGGGCGTAGGCGCTTACCCCCGGCTTCTACGATGTAGCGGCCAATTTCTTCGACCATTTCGACGTCCGAGGTCAGTTGCTTCGGAATCAGTCGATTGACGGCCGCAAAGTCCTCCGATACCAAATCGAAGATCGGTGCCAAGGCCACGGATTTAGCCGCAGGCAGCGGATTGGCGGATGCGATGGCGGGCGTCACTGACATAAGTCTGTTATAGCGGTAACTCGTTGTAATTGCACATCTCAGCCTCTAGAATACGCCGCCTTCTGCGGCCCACCGTTTGGCACCCCTGTTGCCCAAGAGGTGGTGCGGCGTCGGCTTGCGTCCCGGGGCGAGCATTGTAATACAGCGCGTCTGGCAGTTCAGGAGTTGAAATATGTTTGCGGTTTTCATAAGCGGTGGCAAGCAGCACCGGGTGACCGAAGGTGAGGTGTTGCGCCTCGAACGCCTCGATGCCGACCCAGGTACGGAAGTGGTCTTCGACAAGGTGCTGATCGTGGCCGATGGCGACAAGGTCAACGTCGGTCAGCCGTATGTCGCCGGTGGTGAGGTTGTGGGCGAAGTGATTGCTCACGACAAGGGTAAGAAGATTCGTGTGATCAAGTTCAAGCGGCGCAAGGACTACATGCGCCGACAAGGTCACCGCCAGTGGTACACGGCGGTCAAGATCACCGGTATCAAGGCTGCCTAGGAGAAAGGTATGGCACACAAGAAAGCAGGCGGCAGCACTCGCAACGGCCGTGACTCAGAGTCTAAACGTCTCGGCGTCAAGCGTTACGCGGGCCAATTCGTCAAATCCGGCACTATCATCGTGCGCCAGCGTGGTACCAAGTTTCACCCGGGTGAAAACGTCGGCTGCGGACGCGATCACACGCTGTTTGCCAAGACCGACGGACACGTCAAGTTTGTCGCGAAAGGCAAGCAGAAAAGAAAGTACGTCACCGTCGAATCGGCAGCTCAAGTTTGAAGAAGCCCCGCAGTCGCGGGGTTTTTTTCCTTCTAAGCGCAAACGGTGAGCGCAGATGGTAAGCGCAAATGCAATTCATCGATGAAGCCACGATTCAGGTACACGCGGGCAAAGGCGGTAGCGGATGCTTGAGCTTTCGTCGCGAAAAGAATGTGGCTAAAGGCGGTCCGGATGGCGGTGACGGCGGTGACGGCGGGGATGTGTCGCTCGTCGCCGAAGGGGCGCTGAATACGCTGATCGATTTCCGCTTTCAACCTCGCTTTGCCGCGGGTAACGGGCAACCGGGCAGCGGTCGTAACAAAACCGGTGCCCAGGGCGACGACAAAGCGATTAAGGTGCCCGTCGGTACGTCGGTGATAGACGAGGACACCCAGGAAGTTCTCGGTGACTTGACAGTGCCTGGTCAGCGGTTGCTGGTGGCCCGAGGCGGCCGCCACGGCTTCGGTAATACCCGCTTCAAATCCAGCACCAATCGAGCCCCCCGGCGCACCA
>CBDTZM010000259.1:0-4134 GCA_965364915.1 uncultured Pseudomonadales bacterium
CGCCATTACGATGTCATCGCCGTCAACGATCTTGCGAGTGCGGAAGATCTTGCCTACGCGTTCAAGTACGACAGCATTCACGGCACCTATCCAGGGGAGGTGCAGTGCGACGGGGACACCATCGAGATCGACGGGGATCGATTCAAGGTGCTCGCCGAACCCGACCCATCGAAGCTGCCCTGGAGGGAACTCGGTGTCGACTACGTCATTGAAAGTAGCGGGCGTTTTCGCAAGCTCGCGGAGCTGCAATGGCACCTGGACGCGGGCGCGCAGCGCGTGGTCATTACCGTACCTTTAAAAGATCCGCTCGACGCAACCCTGGTCATGGGCGTCAACGATCACGTCGTGACGAAAGCAACGAGGATCATCAGCAATGCCAGCTGCACAACCAACTGTGCCGCGCCTTTGGCGAAGGTTCTGCACGACAATTTCGGCATCGTGCGCGGGCTTTTGACGACCATTCATGCCTATACCTCGGATCAGCGGTTGATCGATGCCCCTCATAGCGACATCCGCAGATCGCGCAGCGCCGCGACCAATATCGTACCGACATCCACGGGCGCCGCAAAAGCGATCGGCCAGGTGATTCCGGAGCTCGCCGGCAAGCTGGATGGCATGGCGATGCGCGTGCCTGTGCCGGACGGTTCGCTGGTGGACTTGACGGTTGAGCTGGACACCGATGTCACCGTGGATCAGGTGAACGACGCCATGAAGTTTGCGGCAGAAGGCGCGTTGAAAAATATACTCTCGTACTGCACCGATCCGATTGTGTCGAGCGATGTCATTGGCAACAGTCACTCGAGCGTCTTCGATGCACAGCTAACCCAGGTCATGCAAGCGCGCATGGTCAAAGTGATCGGCTGGTATGACAACGAGTGGGGCTACAGCACGCGCGTGGAGGAACTCATCACGCGGATCGCCGAGATGGATCAACGGTAGTTGTCGCCAAGCATCCACAATACAGCGGTGTCAAAGCGACCCACCGACATCACCCGTCGTGTCAACCGAAACGACGGGTTGGCCGTTGTTAGACGTATAATCATCGGATGCTGAGCGTGAGGTGCGGAAGATGTTCACCCGAGATCAACACCGAGCCGCCAGCCACTTCGGCCTTGGGGGTAGTCAGCGCGATTTCGACGCCATGGGCGACGACCCGGCCGCTTGGCTGAGGCGGCAAATTGACAATGTCCAAGTTAGGCCCCAGCCGGATGCGCCCTCTAGCGTAGAGACCCTAGCTGCTTATCAAGCGGCATTTGCCGATAGACGCCGCGCACAACAAAACGCGTCGGGCGATTCGGCAAAGGTGGAGGCGATCGAGAATACCCAGCAGATGTTCCGTCGCGATGCACGACGCCTCGTCAATACCCAGGTGCACGATCGCGTTCGCTTCATGGTTGAGACCGATACGCCGTATCGTGAGAGGCTGGTGTCCTTCTGGTCCAACCACTTCACCGTCTCGCGGCAAGGCAACCCACTCATCATCGGCAGTTGCCTCGCTTTCGAGAACGAAGCGATTCGCAGCACCTTGGATGGCCACTTCGCCAACATGTTGGCCCACGTCATCGGTCATCCCGTCATGCTGATGTATCTGGACAATGCTCAATCGGTTGGCCCGAACTCGCCCATGGGTCAGCGTCGCAAGCTAGGATTGAACGAAAATCTCGCAAGGGAAGTGCTAGAGCTTCACACGCTTGGGGTCGACGGCGGTTACCATCAAGACGATGTTACCGAGCTTGCTAAGATTCTGACCGGTTGGACCGTGGGCAGCGATCGTTTGCGTCGGCTTGGGGCCAAGCCGGGTGCGTTTACCTTCGTGTCCATGATGCACGAACCTGGCACGCACCGATTGCTCGGCAAGCGGTATCGAAACGACGGTGCTAATCAGGCGATCGAAGCGCTCAAAGATTTGGCTCTACACCCTGCTACGGCGCGCCATGTCGCAACCAAGCTGGCTCGACACTTTGTTGCTGACCAGCCGCCGAAGCGCGCCATAGAACATCTGAGCAACGTGTATCTCGAGACGCGCGGTCACCTGCCGAGCCTGCATCTAGCGTTGATCGATTTGGATGAGGCTTGGCACGGCAACTCGCGCAAGCTCAAGACACCCCAAGAGCTGATTGTCTCGGCATTGCGGGGAATCGATGCACCGCTACCCGATCAAGCGGTACTCGGACCCCTGGCCACGATGAATCACATTCCGTTCAATGCGCCGTCACCGGCCGGTTGGCCCGATCTGACCAGCCATTGGGGTTCTCCGAACGCGCTCAAGCAAAGAGTCGAGTGGGGCGTCGCCGTCGGGCAGCGCCTTAGTCGCAGCTTCGATCCGAGCATGGCCGTTGACACCATGGTCGATGCGAGGCATTCCGCAAACTTGCGCAGCGCCTTGCAGCGCGCCGCAAGTCCGGCGCAAGCCGGAGGGTTGTTGCTCGCATCCCCGGCGTTTCAGTGGAGGTAGCATGATTAATCGGCGACACTTTATGGAACTTGGCGCATCGTTGTCTGTTGCATGGTTCAGCCCGACAAGTTTCGCGCTCGGCCAATCGCATGATCCACGCCTTGCACTGCTCATCTTGCGCGGCGGTATGGATGGTCTGGCGGCAGTGCCCGCGTTCGGTGACGACAACTACCATAGACGCCGCGGCGATTTAGCCGTTGCGGAGCCTGGACGTGAAGGCGGAGCATTCGATCTAGATGGGTTGTTTGGGTTGCATGGCAGCCTCGGTCATCTGCACGAGCTGTATCGAGCCAAACAACTCGCAATCGTGCATGCGGTTGCATCCCCCTACACCGGGCGATCGCACTTCACTGGGCAAGACGTGCTGGAGTCCGGTGATCCGGACCCATCAGGCCTCTCGACCGGGTGGTTGTACCGAGCGTTGACGACAATACCGGGCGGTCGGCCGGCCGATGAGGTTGCGATGGCGTTCGGCGCATCGATACCGATGGTATTACGCGGTGCCAAGCCAGTTGGCGCATGGTCCCCGGATCGACTACCCGAACCGGACGACGACACCATGTCCCGAGTCTTGGCCTTGTATGCGGACGATGAAGTCCTCGGCCCGAAACTTCGGTCGATGCTCAAGACCGAGGAACTGGTGCCTGCCATGGATCGTGCGCCCCGCCGCAACGCGCTGAGCACGTTGGTCAAGACCGCGGCGAGCATGCTGAAGAGCGAGGTGGGCCCCCGTATTGCGGTATTCGATGCGGGCGGTTGGGATACTCATGCCAATCAAGGTTCCTCGACTGGCCAACTGGCGGCGCGATTTGCCGCGCTCGATGCGGCTATTGCGGAGTTCAAGATGGGATTGGGCGAGACTTGGCAGCAAACCGTGTTGATGGTCGTCACCGAGTTCGGTCGTACCGTTGCGCCCAATGGCACTCGAGGGACCGACCACGGCGTCGGTAGCGTCGCCTTTGTCATGGGCGGTGCGATCAACGGCGGACAGGTTCTCGGTGAGTGGCCAGGTCTTCGGCGCGACGCGTTGTACGAAGGCCGCGACCTGCGGCCGACGACCGATCTTCGCGCGGTGTTCAAGAGCGTGTTGACCGGTCATCTCGGCGCGGATGCCCAAGCCGTCGACGAAGTCGTGTTCCCGTTGGCACGCCTCGAACCCATTGACGGACTGTTGCGAACCAGCTGATAACGCTTCACCCAACCCAGCGAGTGGCATACCCTGGGCGCGCGCCTCATCGATTGCGGGAAATGCTAAGAATCATCCTGATGCCGCTTGCGGTGTTCATGCTTACGAGTTGCCAGTACACGCCGGAGGAAGAGTTTCGCTACGTCGAACAGTCTTTCTCGCTCAAAACATACCAGTTCCCAACGCAACCCATTGGAGCGTTGGGTGTCGTGCAGGTCGAATTGAACGCGAAAAGACTATCTGCCGACAGCGTATCGATACGCGGCAGCCTTGCGCCGCAGATGGACGAATTGGCAGCGCGTTACAGCGATCGAGGGGCTCTGGAGGTTATCTCTATCGACTTCCTGGACGCAGACGGCGCCAAACTTGCGCAGCAAGGCGTTGCGTTTGAGCGACTGGTACCAACGACCGGCGGCAAGTACACCTTTTCGATTGACGCCAACATCAATGCGGATAGATTCGACCGGGTCGAGTCGATCGACATCGGCTGGAG
>CBDTZM010000260.1:0-4115 GCA_965364915.1 uncultured Pseudomonadales bacterium
AGCGGTCAGCCGGTCAACATGATCATGATGCCGGCGGCGATGGCAGACCCGATCACACCCGCCACGTTGGGCCCCATAGCGTGCATTAGCAGGAAGTTTTGTGAATTCGCTTCGAGGCCAACCCTGTTGGCAACTCGCGCCGCCATGGGCACCGCTGATACGCCGGCCGCCCCGATGATAGGGTTGATCGGGGTCTTGGACAGCCCATTCATCAGCTTCGCGACTAGCACGCCGCTAGCCGTGCCGATAGCGAACGCGACTATTCCGAGCAGCAGTATTCCCAAGGTACTCGCCACCAAGAACTGATCCGCTTGGAGCTTCGAGCCGATCGCCAGGCCCAAGAAGATTGTCACGATGTTGATCAGGGAATTCTGCGTAGTGTCAGACAAACGATCGACCACACCACACTCGCGCATCAGATTGCCAAAGCAAAGCATGCCTAAAAGAGGTGCCGCCGACGGCAGCAACATGGCCACCAACAAAAGTAGCAGCAACGGGAAGACAATCCGCTCGGCCTTCGACACTTCACGCAGCTGCACCATTTCAATGGTGCGTTCTTTCTCGGTGGTGAGCGCTCTAATGATCGGTGGCTGAATCAATGGCACGAGCGCCATATACGAATACGCTGCAACGGCGATTGCGCCTAACAAGTGGGGCGCCAGTTTTCCTGCCACATAGATCGCGGTCGGGCCATCCGCGCCCCCGATGATGCCGATGGCGGCCGCTTCCCTCAAGTCGAAGTCCATCACCCCCAACATCGTCAAGCCCAGTGCACCCAACAAGGTTGCGAATATGCCGAACTGCGCAGCCGCCCCCAGGAACAAGGTTTTGGGATTGGCGAGCAGCGGGCCAAAATCGGTCAACGCGCCGACACCCATGAAGATGATCAGCGGAAAGGCACCGGATTCGACCCCGACGACATAAGAGAGGTGCAATAGACCGTCGCCGGTGGCGATCTCGACACCCGGTATGTTGCTCAAAATACCACCGAACCCGATGGTCACGAGTAGCAAGGGTTCGAATTGACGCACGATCGCCAGATACAACAGCAGGCAACCGATGCCGATCATGAAGGCCTGGCCCCAGGTAATTTGATACAGACCAGACGCCTGCCAGATCTGCGTTACGAGCTCCATGGCGAGGTGCCCTTAGACAAGCGAAACCAACGCGTCTCCGACGTTCACAGCGTCACCTTCAGCAACATGCACCGAAGCGATGGTGCCCGCTCGCGGGGCACTGATGTCGGTCTCCATCTTCATCGCTTCGAGCACCAGGATGGTCTGCCCCGCTTCGACGCTGTCGCCGTCTTGCACCAACACCTTGAACACATTGCCCGCCAGCGCAGCCGCTACCGGTTCGCCGCCGTTGCGGGGCGTCGGCGTTGGCGCAGAAACCGAAGCGACGTTTTGCAACTTGCCGTTCTCAGCCACTTCGACCGTAAATGCTTTACCGTTGACCCGCACGGAGTACACCGCACCTTCCGGTTGCGGCGCCTTGGAAGATTTGGTGTCCGGCAGCACGTCTGCCGATGGCGGTGGTTCGAACGCGCTGGGGTCGTCACGATTCTCGAGAAATTTCAAACCGACTTGTGGAAACAACGCATAGGTTAGAACGTCGTCGATCACCGCATCGGCCAAGCGGATGTTTTTCTCGTGGGCTAAACGCTCGAGCTCGACGGTCAGCGACTCGACCTCGGGATCGAGGTGATCGGCAGGTCGATCCGTCATCGGATCGCCGCCGTCGAGCACCTGGGTCTGCAGCTCGGTGTTGAGAGGTGCGGGTGTCGACCCGTACTCGCCTTTCAATATCCCCGCCGTTTCCTTGGTCACGTTTTTGTAGCGCTCGCCCATAAGCACGTTGATAACGGCCTGAGTGCCGACGATCTGCGATGTGGGTGTCACCAACGGGATCATCCCGAGATCCTCGCGCACCCGGGGAATCTCTTCGAGCACTGCATCGAGTTTGTCCGTGGCGTTCTGTTGTTTCAGCTGATGCTCGAGGTTGGTCAACATGCCGCCCGGCACCTGCGCCACCAGTATTCGAGAATCGACGCCACGCAACCCGCCCTCGAACTGTGCGTACTTTTTTCTCACCTCGCGAAAATACCCGGCGATCTCCTCGAGTAATTCTAAGCGCAAGCCGGTCGACCGCTCGGTTTCCGAGAGGATTGCGACCAGAGACTCGGTGGCAGAATGCCCGTAGGTCATGCTCATGGAAGATATGGCCGTGTCGACGTTGTCGACACCGGCTTCAACGGCTTTGATATAAGTCGCCGTCGACATCCCCGTCGTCGCATGGCACTGCATATGGATCGGTATCGATAAGCTATCTTTCAGGCGACTCACCAATTCGAACGCCACATAGGGCTTCAGCAACCCGGCCATGTCCTTGATACACAGACTGTCAGCGCCCATGTCTTCGATCTGCTTGGCCAGGTCGACCCAAAGATCGACGGTGTGTACGGGGCTTACGGTGTACGAGATCGTGCCCTGCGCGTGTTTACCCACTTTCAGCGTCGCGCCGATCGCGGTCTGCAGGTTCCTCGTATCGTTCATGGCATCGAAGATTCGAAAGATATCGATGCCGTTGACCGCAGCGCGTTCGACAAACTTAGTAACGACGTCGTCTGCGTAGTGGCGGTAACCCAGGATGTTCTGTCCGCGAAACAACATTTGTTGCGGGGTGTTGGGCATCAAGGCTTTGAGCGCACGAATGCGCTCCCAGGGATCTTCACCGAGATAGCGGATACAGGCATCGAAAGTCGCACCGCCCCAAGATTCCATCGACCAAAACCCGACCTGGTCGAGCTTGGGCGCAATCGGCAGCATGTCTTCGATGCGCATGCGGGTCGCCAACAGGCTCTGGTGCGCATCGCGCAATACCAATTCGGTAAGACCCAACGGCTGTACTTCACTCATCCTCTTTCCCGCTACCGCTGCCGATATTGATGCACAGCGGACGCAATGGCCGCCAGTTCTTCAGCGTTGGCATCGTGATTGGGGAGATAGCGTTGAACGAGCGCCGACATTGCCCTCATGGCCAACACCAACAGCGTCAAGAAGACGAACACGGTGCCCATGCCGACCAACATCAGCTCGACCCCTGCACTCAAGACATCGCCTTGCATGACACGAGTATACGCTTTCGAATTAACGAGATGACAATCTCAGCAGTTGGCGCGGTGATTGCAGCGACAGGTAGCCGCCGAGAATGACCGCGGCCCCGCCCACCCAGATCATCGGGTCGGGCGTCTCACGCCAAAACCAGTATCCGGCAATGGCCGTCCAGACGAGCGTGGTGTATTCAAACGGAGCGATGGCCGCCGCGGGGGCATTTCTATAGGCCATGGCTACCAGCAAGTGCGCCATACAACCCGAAAACCCGGCAATTGCGAAGAGCATCCAGTCGACGTGCTGCGGCGCCTGCCAACTATCCAGCGAAAGCACAAACCCGAGAACGGCGCTGACCGGGATGGTATAGAACGTCAGGACCGAGGTCGGCTCGATACCGGCCAGCTTGCGGTTGCTCAGCGACAACAGCGCCCAACACGCCGCCGACCCGAAAATGGCCCAGACCGCCGGATGCAAATCGAGGTTCGCCGGTCTGACGACGAGCAACACGCCACCAAACGCGACCAGAATGCCGAACCACCGGTGCATGCCGACACGCTCGCCCAAAACGGGGCGCGCGAGCAGCACAATCAAAACCGGGGAAACGTAGGCGAGCAGTACCGCAGTGACGAGCGGCACGTGGGCGATCCCGTAGAAAAATCCAAAGTTCGCGCCAGCCGTTAGCAGTCCACGCGTTATCTGCCAGCCCCAGCGCGGCGTCGCCAGCGATCTAAGCCCACTGTCGAAATGACATATTAGAAGTATCAAGGGCAGTGCGAACATCGATCGCAAGAAAACGATCTGCGCTGTCGAGTACGAATCGGCCAGAGCTTTGACAGAGATGTCGATGGACGCTCCCATGAACATCCCGGCGCACATAAATAGCGCGCCTCTCAACACAGACGGCGAAGTTTGTTGGATCATAGTCCCTTGGCAGCTGGCGCACCCGGCTGGATTCGAACCAGCAATCCCCAGTTTCGTAGACTGGTGCCTTATCCAATTTGG
>CBDTZM010000261.1:0-4101 GCA_965364915.1 uncultured Pseudomonadales bacterium
ACGATCTGCGCCTGCACCGACATGTCGAGCGCCGAGGTCGGTTCGTCGAGCACCATGAACTTGGGGCGCAGCGCTAGAGCCCGGGCGATCGAGATGCGTTGTCGCTGGCCGCCGGAAAACTCGTGGGGATAGCGTTCCATGGTGGCAGGTTCCAATCCCACTTCCGTGAGCGCGGACGCGACCCGAGTCTTGCGAGCGGCTTCATCCAGGTTGGGTTCGTGCACCCTCAAACCCTCCTCGACGATCTGGCGAATCGAAAGCCGCGGCGACAGGCTGCCATATGGATCTTGAAACACCACTTGCATGTTTTTCCGTTCGGCCGTCAACGCCTTGGAGTCAAGCGCGTGGATGGCCTTGTCACCGATCTCGATTTCGCCCTTGGCGTGTAGCAAGCGCAACAATCCGAGCCCGAGAGTGGTTTTACCGGACCCGGACTCGCCCACTACGCCGACCGTTTGCCCGACGCCGATGTCTAGGTTCATGGCCCTCACCGCCTGAAAGTCACCTTGGCGCGAGAACCAGCCTTTGCCGGTCTTATACGTTACAGAGAAATCGCGGACTTTCACCAACGTCTTGGCGGTGGGATCGTTGGGTACCGGGTCGCCTTTGGGTTCGGCAGCGAGCAGGTGCTGCGTGTAGGCATGCTGCGGCTGCGTGAAGATCTTTACTGCGGTGTCCGACTCGACGATCTCGCCATCGGTCATGACGCAAACCCGGTCAGCCATCGATCGTACGATACCCAGATCGTGAGAGATCAACAGCAACCCCATGCCGAGGTCGCCCTGCAGCTTTTTCAGCAACGTTAGAATTCGCGCCTGAATCGTGACATCGAGGGCCGTGGTCGGTTCATCGGCGATCAGCAACCGCGGTTCATTGGCGAGGGCCATGGCGATCATGACCCGTTGTCGTTGACCGCCCGAGAGTTCGTGTGGATACGCGGCAAGCCTTCGCTCGGCATCGTCGAGTTGCACCATTTCCAACAACTCAAGCGTTCGTTCGCGCGCCGCATCGCGCGACAGCCCTTTGTGGGTCACGAGCGTTTCCCTTATCTGCTTCGCGACCGTGTGCAGAGGGTTCAGCGAGGTCATCGGCTCCTGGAAAATCATACTGATCTGAGCGCCGCGCACCGTACGCAATTGCGCATCATCGGCGCCGAGCATTTCCTGGCCGCCGACCAACACGGAGCCCTGAGGGTGGCTTGCCATGGGATAGGGAAGCAGTTGCAAGATCGAGAGTGCGGTAGCCGACTTTCCAGACCCCGACTCGCCGACGAGTGCCACCGTTTCGCCTTCCGCGACGTCGAACGAGACGCCGCGCACCGCGTCGTTCGTGCCAAATCGAACATGCAGGTTGCGCACTTGTACGAAGGCATCAGACACCGGGCGCGCTCGCCATGACATCGGTCGCGGACTCGCCGGTCGGTGCGCTTTCTAACGAACGTCGGGGATCGAATGCATCGCGCACCGCCTCGCCGACAAAGATGAGTAGCGTCAGCATCGTCGCAAGCGTCACGAACACCGAAATGCCGATCCACGGTGCATGCAGATTGGCTTTCGCCTGGGACAACAGGCGCCCCAGCGACGGTGTTTCCAACGGTAGACCGAAGTTCAGGAAATCCAACGCGGTCAGCGTCGTGATCGAACCATTCAGAATAAACGGCAAGTAGGTGAGCATCGCTACCATTGCGTTCGGCAAGACGTGACGCCGCATAATGGTCAGATCGGAGACCCCTAGCGCTCGGGCAGCGCGCACGAATTCGAAGTTACGCGCACGTAAGAACTCTGCCCGTACCACACCCACCAACGCCATCCAGCTAAATAGCGACAAGATTGCGAGCAACCAGAAGAAGTTCGGCTCGACCACGCTGGCTAGAATAATCAGCACGAACAGTATCGGTAGGCCCGCCCAGATCTCGACGATACGCTGCCCGATCAAATCGACTTTGCCGCCGAAATATCCCTGCAGCGCCCCAACGGTGACGCCGATCACGGAGCTGATGAGCGTCAGCGACAAGCCAAACAGCACCGACAATCGGAATCCGTACAACAGAATCGCAAACGTGTCGGTGCTGAGGCCGTCCGTACCCAACCAGTGTTCGGCGCTTGGCGCTGCGGGATACGGCGGTGGCAGGTCCCAATCGATGGTGTCGTAGGAGTACGGCACGACCGGCCACACCGACCAGCCGTTGGACTCGATCTGGTCCCGTATGAACGGATCGCGATAGTCGGCCTCGGTTTCCAGAACGCCACCCAGTTCTCGGTCCGTGTAGAGGACCAACACTGGAAAATGCAACTCGCCGTGGTACGAGAACACGATCGGTTTATCGTTGGCGATGAACTCGCCAAACAGCGACAACACGAACAACGTCAGGAAGATCCAAAACGAGTAGAAACCTCGCTTGTTCGCCTTGAACATCGCCAGCCGTCTCTGATTGAGCGGGCTCAACCTCACGTCTCGCGTGTCTCGAAGTCGATTCTTGGGTCGACGAATACGTACACCATGTCGCCGATCAACTGCATCACGAGGCCGACCAGTGTAAAGGTGAACAGCGTGCCGAAAAGAATCGGATAGTCACGCTTCACCACCGCTTCATAGCCTAACAGTCCAATGCCGTCTAGTTGGAAAATCACCTCGATGAGCAGCGCACCGGTAAACAGAATGCCGACGAAAGCGGCCGGGAAACCGGCAATCACGATCAACATGGCATTGCGAAACACGTGGCCATACAGCACCCGTTTTTCCGTCACGCCCTTGGCCCGCGCCGTCAGTACGAACTGTTTGTTCAATTCTTCGAGAAAACTGTTCTTGGTCAGCATCGTCAGCGTCGCGAAACCGCCGATCGTGAGCGCCGTCAGAGGCAGCGCGAGGTGCCAAAAATAGTCGGTGATCTTGCCAAACCACGACAAGTTGTCAAAATTATCCGACGTCAGTCCGCGCAGCGGGAACCAGTCGTAATACGAGCCTCCAGCAAACAATACGATGAGCAGAATGGCGAATAGAAACCCTGGTATCGCGTAGGCAGTGAATACCACGCCGCTCGTCCAAATATCGAAACGCTGACCGTCGCGTACGGCCTTGGCAACCCCCAGCGGTATCGAAATCGAATAGATCAGCAGCAGCGACCATAGCCCAAGCGATATCGACACGGGCAGCCGCTCGATGACCAGATCCACTACGGGGCGGTCCTGAAAGTAGCTACTGCCAAAATCGAGTTGCGCGTAGCTCCAGATCATCATGAAGAACCGCTCGTGGGCCGGCTTGTCGAAGCCGAACTGTTTTTCGAGCCGTTCGACGAGCGCAGGATTCATACCCGACGAACCCGTGTAGCCGGACTCGCCACCGGGTCCCATAGCCGCCGATGAAATGCTGGCCGTGCTCGACCCGCCGAAACCTGCCGCTTCGGCAAGCGCCTGCTCGACGGGACCACCAGGTGCAAACTGGACGATGATGAAGTTGATGACCATCACGCCGAACAAGGTCGGTAGAATCAGCAGCAGACGGCGCAGAACGTAGCGACCCACTATCTAAATCCTGTCCTGGACATGCACTAGTTAGTCCCCGTGAAGGCGCCAACGCGAGCCGCCTTCTCCTCGTCCCACCACCAGTTGGCGACGTAAGACTCGATCCACACGACCCGGTCATAATCGACGCGGCCAAACTTGTCCCAGTACACCATCGAGAAGTTGGTTTTCGAAGAGCCCGGCAGCCAGTAGAAGTTCCACAACAGAATCCGGTCGAGTGCCCTGAGGGCCGCGACGAAATCATCGTATTGTTGCGCCCCGTAGATATGCTCGATGAGCACGTCCACGGCCGGATCTTTGAGATTCGACCAGTTGTAACTGTACTCCTGATCCGCGGCCGCGCTCGAGAAGGTGTTACTGATCAGCAACGTCGGCGTCGCATCGGGCAAAAACTGTATGGCGCCTCCATCGAAGTCGCCTGAGCGCATGCGATATTGCCAATTGGATATCTCGGGCGACTTGATCGTTGAAAAGATACCCAGCTTCTGCAGCACCTTCGTATAGGAGATGAACGCGCGCCCTAGTGCCGGCGAGACCGCGACGAGCCGCAGTTCGAACGGCTCTCCGGTGACTTCGTGCA
>CBDTZM010000262.1:0-4090 GCA_965364915.1 uncultured Pseudomonadales bacterium
GCAACCACAGCGCTTACCGCAACCGCCGGAACCCGAACCCGAGCCAAGCGTCGCAGCAGAACCGCCCGCCGAACCGGGCATCGATGCGCAATCGGAAAATACAGAAGCGCTAGACCAATCGGTCACCCAAGCTCCGCCATCGACTGAGCCTATCCAGCCGTCGCAGGCAATGCCGAGATACGCTCAGCTCGCCTACCATCCGGACGGTCCCGTCGGCCTCATGGACCTACCTGCCGAGTTCTACGCGGTACAGCTCGTCGCCGTGTCTTCTAAAGAAGCTCTCGAGCAATACGCCGAAGACCACGGTTTGCGCGGTATGGCCGCCGCGCGCGTTGCGACCGACGATCGCCTGTTCTACGTATTGCTGCTTGGCGTCTACGAAACCCGTGACATTGCAGAAGAAGCCATCACGGACATGCCGCCGCCGTTGGACGAACTCGACTTTTGGATTCGCTCGATGGGTTCGCTGCAGCAAGCAATTCTTGCCGGGGATGCGTTGGCAGGCACCGACGAAGTCTAGCGGTTAACGTAACAAGTCTTCGGGCACATCCTTGGCGCTCAGCGTCCACGCAGGCGGACGTTTCTCGATGAACGACATGACCCCCTCGCGAGCATCCGGCTGGTTACCAAGCCATGCAAATATGCCACCTTCTCGGTGCATCATTTCCGGAACGGACGCGTCCACGCCCTCCCACAGGAAGCGTTTCGCTACGGCCACCGAAGCCGGCGCAGTATTCAATGCGATGTCGCGGGCAATCTCCAATGCGGCCGGAAGCACTTCGTGCTGCGGCAGCGCCCGGCTGGCGATGCCGAGTTCTGCCGCTTCTTTGCCCTTAATCGTCTTACCCGTCAGCAACAGCTCGGCCGCGTTCGACAATCCGGCGACCCTGGCAACGGTGACGTGCGAGGCGAGTTCCGGCAACACGCCGCGCCGCACGAACGCGAAGGCGATCTTGGCGTTTTCGGCAACGATGCGGATGTCGGCCAGCATTGGATAGGTGATGCCCACGCCGACCGCATGGCCGTTGATAGCCGCAATCACCGGTTTGGTTATCTCGTGCGGCAGCAGTCGGGCGACGTCGGGTTCCGGTTCGCGGTTTTCGCGACCCGCGAAAGTATCGTCACCGCGACCCAGATCCGCCCCGGCACAGAATGCTCGGTCCCCGGCGCCGGTCAACACTACCGCGCGGATATCGTCATCGTCGTTGCACCTGTGCATGGCTTGCGACAGCTCGCCGGACATGACGGATGTCCAGGTGTTCATTTGTTCGGGGCGATTCAGCGTGATCGTGGCGACCCGGTCTTCGACCTCGAAAAGTATCTGTGAATAAGCCATACGTGCTCCTGATGCTTTTATTCGCGCCCGGCAGAATCTTCCATCGAGGTTTCCGGACTGATCGCCGCATAACTTGCCCGACCGCGCAATCGCGCCAGATACTCGGAGACGTTGGCAAACGCCGACACATCCATGCCATCCACCTGCAACACCATGGCAAGCGCGGCGAAAGGAACGTCCGCGAGACTGAAACTGTCACAAAGATAGTCGCGGTTCGCCAGTTCACCTTCGAGGAACGGCAACACGTGTTCTCGCAGGCCTTGGCGCCCCTTCTCCATCCCTTCCTGATCGCGTTGCTCTTCGGGCGACCACCAGGGCATCCAGATCAGCGGCAGAAAGCGCGTCAGCACGCCTTCGTCGCCGTAATTTTCCAGCGCACGAGCCCGCGCCCGGCTCGGGGCGTCTTCGGGCAGCAGGGGCGGATCCGGATACGCGTCGTTCAGGTACTCGTTGATCACCGTCGAGTCGAACACCGTAAGGTCTCCATCATCGATATAAGGCACCTTGCCAAGCGGGTGTTTGGCCACCACCTCGGGCACCTTTTTCCAGACGTCACCGGGGCGCACCCGTTCGACCCGATACGGCAGACCTTTCTCCTCCAGGACGAGCTTGGTCTTACTGGCATTGGTCGAGCGCAGCGTTCCGTAAGGATACTCACGTTCCATGGTATAGACGGTGATCATGTTCGCTCCTCCATGCGTTGATGATACAAGCCCTCGCCGGAAAAAATAACCAAGGCCAGCCAGATGCATCCGAACGTGATCCATTGGCTGTCCGCGAGCGGTTCACGGTAGTAATACCACGCCACCAGCAATGTGACGGTTGGCGCCAAGTACTGAAATAGCCCTAACGCGGTCAGGCTCAAGCGTAACGCAGCGGCGGCAAAGCAAACGAGCGGGAACACGGTTACGAATCCACCCAGTGCTAACAGCAGCAACTCATCGGTTGTGCCATTCGCTAGCGTGCTGGTCTCTCCAAGGGCATGAAAAACGAGATACGCGACGGCAATCGGCAACAGCAACGTCGTCTCGACGCCAAGCCCAACGGCCGAGTCGACCATGATCTTTTTGCGCACGAGCCCGTAGAAACCAAACGAGAACGCCAGAGCCAAACCGGCCCACGGCAATACGCCGACACTGACGATCTCGTTGACGACGCCCAAGGTCGCAAGTCCAACGGCAAGCACCTGCCAGCGTCGCAACCGTTCGCCGAGAAACACGCCGCCCAATACGATGTTGACCAAGGGATTGATGTAGTAACCCAGGCTGGTTTCGACAATCCGCTCGTTTTGCAGAGCCCAAATGAACACGCCCCAGTTGATCGTTACCAAGGTCGCGCTCACCGCAAGCCATGCCACACCGCTCGCCTTCAGCCGGCGCACCGCCCCCCAGCGACGCCGAACGCTAACCAGCAACACGAGTAATACGAAGGCCCAGACGATTCGATGGGCGAGGATCTCGAAAGGCTCAGCGAACTCCACCCATTTGAAGTAGATCGGCGAAATGCCCCAGAATCCGTAGGCTGCAAGCGCAAACCAAACGCCGCGGTCCGGATCTTGTAGACGACCGTTCAACAGCGCAGTTGGAGTACTAATCGTCCAGCGGAATGAACAAACAGGCCCGCCGTTCGCTGTTCACAGCTCGACTGATGTGGCCTCGACCGGTTAGGTCCTCGGCCAGCAAGATCTCCCCCGGACCTAGCTGACGCGCCGTGCCGTCACCGATTTCGATCTCCACCGATCCGGTAAGATTGACGACCAACTGGCGACGCGGAGCGTTGTGGAAATCGAGGTCATAGTCGCCTTCGACTTCACGAAACACGACGCCCGGCCCCGGCCACAGGGCTGAGATGCGCCCCACTTGGCCACGTTCCTCGAGTTCGATGTCGACATCCTCGAAATGCGACTCACCATCGTCGCCGGTATATATTCGAACGACCTGCATAACACCCCCTAGTTGAGTCCTAAAGAGCTTCTAGAATGGCTTCCGCCTTGCTCACCTCGAACTGACCGGGTTCTTCGACAGCCAGTTTCGTTACGGTGCCGTCCTCCACGATCATCGCGTAGCGTTGCGACCGCGTGCCGAGCCCGAATCCGCTGCCGTCCATCTCTAGACCCACGGCCTTCGTGAAGTCGCCATTGCCGTCGCCAACCATCATGAGTGCTTCCGCGTTTTTATCGGTTCCCCAACTGTCCATGACGAATGCATCGTTCACCGAAAGACACACGATGCTATCGACGCCTTTGTCTTTGATGGCATCAGCCTGAACGACATAGCTGGGTAGATGGGCCTGCGAGCAGGTTGGCGTATAAGCGCCGGGCACCGCGAACAGCACCACCTTCTTGCCACCGAACAGTTCGTCGGTAGTCACCGGAGTCGGCCGACCTTCCTTGATCATGTGCATCGTCGCTTCTGGCAGTTTATCGCCTTCTGAAATTGCCATTTGTCCTTCCTTCATAGCTTTGGTGTTCAGCGAACCAGAGTTTGGGGGAACCGTGCGTGGTTGGTCAATGGTGCGGTTCGTCTTACCATAGCGAGAAAACAGGAGTTGCTCATGAGTCTCAAACAAGCCGAACTTTTCAACGTCGAAGGCAAAGTGGCCATCGTCACCGGCGGGTCGCGCGGCATCGGCAAGATGATCGCCCAGGGCTTCGTCGAAAACGGCGCGCGCACCTACATCACATCGCGCAAGGTAGATCAATGCGGCGCCACCGCCGAAGAGTTGGCGCTGCTTGGACACTGTGTCTCGATACCC
>CBDTZM010000263.1:0-4076 GCA_965364915.1 uncultured Pseudomonadales bacterium
GGGCACTCCGATAGGGGCGGTCTTATTGATGGCGATGGGTTATCCGGTGTTGTCGATGAGTGCCACCAACCTGCCGAAGGTGAAGTGGGTGTTGCGTAACATAAAACGCAACGATGCTCGACGCATGTTGGCGCGCGTATTGAAGATGGAAACCGCGGACGAGATTCAACGTTACATGGAAGGCCAACTCGTCGAAGCAGGGTTGGGCAGAGTCGTGCCGAGCTATCACGAACGCGTGGAAGGCTAGGTGCGTCGCTTCACGAGGGTGTGTTACTTCGTAACACGTGGCAGTTTGTTACACAAACTGCCACGCAATCATTGATTCATACGACCTTCGAGAGACCGCCATCCATATTGATGGCGCACCCGGTCACGTAGCTGGCCTTGTCGGACGCCAGAAACACCGCCAAGTTGGCGCACTCCTCTGCCTCTCCCATGCGCCCCATGGGCAAACGCTGACCGGCAGAGGCCATGAATTCGTCCAAGGTCTGGTCGCTGCCGCTGGCCTCATACGTTCGGCGAATCTGATCGCTCTTCAAGAAGCCGATCAGGAGTGCGTTGACCAGTATGTTATGCGCTGCACCTTCGCCGGATAACACCTTGGTCAACGCCATGCCGGCCGCCCGCGATACGCTGGTCGGGGCGGAACCCGGAGGTGGCGCCTTGGCGGCCGTGTTCAAGATGTTGATGACACGTCCCCAGCGTCGTTCCAACATGTATGGCCATGCGCAACGTGTTAGGCGGATCGCGGCAAACAGTTTCAGATCGAGGTCGGCTTGCCAGACCTCGTCGCTAAGTTCCATGAAAGCGCCGGTGGCCGATTGGCCGGCATTGTTCACGACAATATCGACGCCTCCATGTGCCTCGACGATGCGTGCAAAGGTTGCTTGTATCGAGGCGGCGTCGCTTACATCGCAGACGTAAGCGCTGACGTCGCCTTCTGCGGTTGCTGCTATTTGAGCTTCGGCTTCGGCAAGTGGTCCCTCGCCGCGTGCGAGAATCGCGACGTTGGCGCCGGCCTTGGCAAATTCGGTCGCCATCGCCAAGCCCAGGCCCTTGCTACCGCCTGAGATCAGTGCTGTCTTGCCGGTAAGAGTGATGTCCATACGCCGTCCTCAAACGATGTCGAGATCGAAGCTCACACGTCCCTGGGGTAATCCGCCAGGGCCGAAGGCTTGCTCGACGAAGGTTAACTGCCGTTCCTGGTAGATCACGGCCGTGCTCGCGCGAGTCCCGTATTCCTCACCGCGGATGAAACACGGAGAGACGGACCGTTCCATCTCGATGGGACGACCGCGATGGGGGAGTTGATCGTCAGGGGGCACCCGGTCGTCATGCAGAATCTTCAATAAATCATCGGCGTTCACGCCGTCTTGGCAACTTTCCCGCAGCCGCTGGACACCGTTAGTGACCTTGGGCCACTCGGCGCCCAACTCGGCATTGCTCAAGCCGTAGTAACCGGGAGGCAACACACGGGTCGCGCCCCGGTTGGAGGTGTACAGCAGTTCGGCGCCGTCCCACAGCAACAGATTGAATCCGCGGTAGTCGAGGCCATGGAGTGAGTGTGCGTAGTCGGCGCTCGATGCATCGTTACCGAGAAACGTTGCCGTTAGTGCGCCGCGCGAGCGCGTCGCGTCGGATACATCGACATCGGCGAAGTTGGTTACCGCCGCGAAACGCCCGTTTTGATTGACGCCCAGCCACGTACCGCCAGCAGTCTCGTCGCGTCCAGCCAAGAGACCAGTGGTATGCTCCCAGAAGTGTGCAGGCTTGGCTGGCCGTGCGTACAATTCGTCGCGGTTTGCGGCGACGATGAGTGGTAAGTCGGGTGATACCTGGTAGGCAAACAGTATCAGGCACATGAGACGCCAGGCTTCCTAACGAGCTAAAGGCCAGTATTAGTCAATGGGACACTAATTTGCACTATCCAAATATAGATCCGATCATCCTATCCTTGGGCCCGGTTGCGATTCGATGGTACGGGCTGGCGTATCTCGCAGCGTTCGGCATGTGTTGGTGGTTGGGTAATCGACAGACCGAGCGACGTTTTCCCGACTGGACGCACCAACAGGTGTCCGATGTCGTATTTTACGGTGCGCTCGGTGCCGTGCTGGGCGGGCGGCTCGGCTACGTCCTGTTCTATGGCTTTGACTCGTTCGTACGTGACCCGATGTTCTTGTTGCGCATCTGGGATGGCGGCATGGCATTTCACGGCGGCCTCATGGGCACGGGCGCTGCGTTGTGGTGGTTTGGGCGGAAGACCGGCAAGGCATTTTGGCAGGTCGGAGACTTCGTCGCGCCCTTGGTGCCCATCGGGCTGGGATTCGGCCGACTCGGCAACTTCGCCAACACGGAGTTGCCCGGGCGCATGACAGAATCCGCCTGGGGCCTCGTTTACCCTTGCAGTGCGGATGCGATTCGCAGCATCAACCCGCTCTGCTCGGGCGTGTGGGAGACCTTCGCTCGTCATCCGTCGCCGCTATACCAGGCGTTCGCGGAAGGGGTGGTATTGTTTGGCTTCGTGTGGTGGTTTGCCGCCCGACCGCGGCCACCCGCTATGATTTCCGGCGCGTTCTTGACCGGCTATGGGGCACTACGGTTCGTCACCGAGCAGTTCCGCGAACCGGATGGGCATCTCGGGTTCATCGCTTTCGATTGGCTGACAATGGGCCAGTTGCTATCGCTCCCGATGGTGATCGTTGGTATCCTGATTGTTGCGTGGGCCAAACGATCCGCAGCCAAGACGATCTGATCACGCGAGACCTGATTTCTATGAAGCAATATTTAGATCTTGTGCGCCATGTGCGCGACAACGGCGTGCAGCGTGATGACCGGACGGGTACGGGTACGCGTAGCGTGTTCGGCCACCAGATGCGCTTTGCGCTCGAAGACGGATTCCCACTCCTCACAACCAAGAAGGTCGCGTTGCGGTTGATCATCCACGAGTTGCTCTGGTTTTTAACGGGCAGCACGAACGTCAAGTACCTCCGCGACAACAACGTCCATATTTGGGACGAGTGGGCCGACGAGAACGGCGAACTCGGGCCAGTGTACGGCTCGCAGTGGCGCTCTTGGCCCGCGCCGGACGGGTCGACGATCGATCAGATCAGCCGTGTGGTGCGTAGTATCGTCGCCAATCCCAGCTCGAGAAGGCACATCGTCAGCGCCTGGAACGTCGCCGAGGTCGAGAGCATGGCGTTGCCGCCGTGCCACACGATGTTTCAGTTCTATGTCGCGGAAGGCAAACTATCGTGCCAACTGTACCAGCGCAGTGCCGACATGTTTCTCGGTGTGCCTTTCAACATCGCCTCGTATGCGTTGTTGACGATGATGATCGCTCAGGTGAACGGTCTCGAACCGGGCGAGTTCGTGCACACGTTTGGCGATGCGCACCTCTACGACGACCACATCGAGCAAGCCGACACACAACTTACCCGTGAGCCGAGACCGCTGCCATCGCTTAAGCTGAACCCCGAAGTCACGGATATCTTCGCTTTCAAGATCGATGATTTCGAGCTCGAAAACTACTGTCCGCACCCGGCGATCAAAGCCCCCATTTCGGTTTGAACGTGCAGGTAGCCCTCATCTGGGCCATGGCTAACAATTCCGTCATCGGCCGTGGTAACGACCTGCCGTGGCGTCTCCCGAAAGACATGCGGCACTTCATGGCGACCACGATGGGCAAGGCCGTGGTGATGGGTCGTAAGCAGTTCGAGTCCATGCAAGCCCCTTTACCCGGCAGAACCAACATCGTGCTCACGCGTGATCGTGACTATCAACGTCCTGGCATCGAGGTGGTGCATACGTTCGACGCTGCGGTCGAACGGGCCGTACGGCAATGCGCGATAGACGGGCAAGACCAATGGTTCGTGATCGGCGGCGCGGAAATTTATGCCCTGGGGCTCGAGATCGCGACGCGTTTGTACGTTACCTTCGTCGACGGGTCGCCGGAGGGGGATACGTTCTTTCCGGAGGTTGAGTGGCAAGCGTGGCGCGAAATCGATGGCGTCGACTATCCCAGCGACGCTCGGCACACTTATCCGTTTCGAATCGCCACTTTCGTACGTGCTTGAGCG
>CBDTZM010000264.1:0-4076 GCA_965364915.1 uncultured Pseudomonadales bacterium
AGTTCCTGAAACAGCTCGAAAGATTCGCGTTTGTATTCTTGTTTCGGTTGCTTCTGCGCATAGGCACGAAGGTGAATGCTCTGACGCAGGTAGTCCATGCTCGCCAGATGTTCTTTCCATCGCTGATCGAGTATCTGCAGCATGATCTGTTTTTCGACCATCCGCATGTCGACGCCATGAGCCGCCCAATCGCGCTCCTTTGCCGCGTACTCCGCTGCTACTTGGGCGAGGATCTTCTCGCTCACGCTGTCTTCGTTGAGAGCGTCGTCCTCCTTGAGCCAACGACCAACGGGTTGCTGGCTGGCGAACTCGGTGGTTAGCGCCTGTTCCAAGCCCTCGATATCCCACTGCTCTTCGATACTTTGCGGTGGGATGTATTCGCTGATGACGTCATAGACAATTTCTTCACGAATGCCCTCGATCGTCTCTGAAATATCGTCCGTCGCCATCAGATCGCGACGTTGCTGGTAGACGACCTGACGTTGGTCGTTGGAAACGTCGTCGAACTCCAGAAGATTCTTGCGAATATCGAAGTTGTGGCCTTCGACCTTGCGTTGCGCTTTCTCGATAGCGTTGTTCACCATCCGATGCTCGATCGCTTCGCCTTCTTCCAGCCCGATTGATTGCATGATGCCGCGCACGCGGTCGGATGCGAATATGCGCATCAAGTTGTCTTCGATGGACAGATAGAATCGCGAAGAGCCCGGATCGCCCTGGCGCCCTGAGCGACCCCGCAGTTGGTTGTCGATACGGCGCGATTCGTGCCGTTCCGTGCCGACGATGTGCAGGCCACCGGCCACAATGACCTGGTCGTGACGTTCCTGCCAAGCCACTTTACGTTGGTCGACCTCGTCTGACGACGCCTCACCTAGGTTCGCGACCTCGGCTTCCCAATTGCCCCCCAAGACAATGTCGGTGCCGCGTCCTGCCATGTTGGTCGCTATCGTTACCGCGCCGGGGCTACCCGCCTGGGCGATGATGTCGGCTTCCCGCTCGTGCTGCTTAGCATTCAAGACGTTGTGTTCGATCTTGCGGTTGTCGAGTTCGGCGGAGAGTCGCTCGGATGACTCAATGGATGCAGTACCCACCAACACCGGCTGACCGGACGCCCTGCATTGGTTGATGTCTTCGACGATCGCGTCGTACTTCTCCTCGACCGTGAGGTACACCAAATCGTTGTTGTCGTCGCGAACCATCGGCATGTGGGTCGGAATGACCACCACGTCGAGATTGTAAATTTGCCGGAACTCGAACGCCTCCGTATCGGCAGTGCCGGTCATGCCGGCAAGTTTTTGGTAGATGCGGAAGTAGTTCTGAAAGGTCGTCGACGCCAGGGTCTGACTTTCGTTCTGAATCGCAACGCCTTCTTTGGCCTCGACCGCCTGGTGAATGCCCTCCGACCAACGCCGGCCCGGCATGGCGCGCCCGGTATGCTCGTCGACGATCACGATCTCGTTGTTGGCTACCATGTAGTCGACATCGCGTTTGAACAAACCATGCGCTTTGAGCGCCGCATGCACGTGATGCAACAAGTTCAAGTTGCCCGCAGAGTACAAGCTGTCGTCTGCCTCCAGCAGCCCCATGCGCTCAAGTCGCTCTTCGACCAGTGCATGTCCACGTTCGGTGAGTTCGACTTGACGGTTTTTCTCGTCGACGATGTAGTCACCTTCGACTTGCGGCGGATCGTCCGGACTCTCGCCAGGCACCTCCAGCGTCAAGTTCGGCGCGAGCTTGTTCATTTTCTTGTAGAGCTCGGTACTTTCTTCCGCCGGGCCGGAGATGATCAACGGCGTCCGCGCTTCATCGATCAGTATGGAGTCGACCTCATCGACGATCGCGTAGGCCAGGTCGCGCTGAAACTTGTCCTCGAGCGCAAACGCCATGTTGTCGCGCAGGTAGTCGAAGCCAAACTCATTGTTCGTGCCAAAGGTGATGTCCGCCGCATACGCTTCACGTTTTTCAATCGGGTTCTGACCCGACTGAATGACGCCGACCGTCAACCCCAAGTATTCGTAGATCGGCCCCATCCAACCGGCATCGCGCCGAGCGAGATAGTCGTTGACCGTCACGATGTGTACGCCCTGGCCGGATATCGCGTTGAGGTAGGCGGCTAGCGTGGCGACCAGGGTCTTGCCCTCGCCGGTGCGCATCTCGGCGATACGGCCTTCGTGCAGCGTGATGCCGCCGATGATCTGCACGTCGAAATGGCGCATGTCCTTGGTGCGTCGCGCCGATTCACGAACGGCTGCAAACGCCTCGGGCAGTAGCTCATCGAGGCTCTCGCCATCGGCGAAGCGAGACTTGAGGGTCTCAGTGAAGGCTTTGAGCTCGTCCTGTTGCATGGGCTCGAACCGGGGTTCCAGCGCGTTGACCTGCAAGACGACCTTGCCCATGCGTTTGAGTTCGCGACCGTTTTTGGTGCCGAAAACGGCGCGGATCAATTTACCAAGCATGTCGGGGGGTCTGGAAAAAGGCGAATGTTAGCATGGCACCCGGGCTAGGGTAGGAGCCCGCGAACTGGCGACGCCGAGAGACTGGGGTTTAGGTTCGACGCCGAGCGACGTATCGCGCGGGGTCGACGTGTCGGCCGTCCTTGAGCACCTCGAAATGCACGTGGGGACCCGTAGATCGACCGGAACTACCCATGCTGCCGATGGTCTTGCCTTTCTTGACGATGTCGCCAACTTCAACGCCTACCGACTTGTGGTGGGCATAACGGGTTATGTAGCCGTCGCCGTGGTTGATCTCCACCATCTTGCCGAAGCCTGAACGAGGACCCGCAAACACCACGACGCCGCTGGCAACCGCAACCACCTCGGATCCGTCGCGGCCGGCGAAGTCGACACCCGCGTGCCAACCCATCTTGCCGCTGATGGGGTCGACCCTTTTGCCGTACGGCGAGGAGGTCCAACCCCACTTCACCGGGCGGCCGGTCAACTCCACCGCGGCACGGTATTCTTGATCGACGAGCAACGATTCCAGTATCTCGAGTTCGCGTTCGCGGTCGCGGATTTCATACGCCAACTCATCTAGATTGGCTCGTAGATCCGGCCATTGCAGAATCTTTTCCGTCGAGCTAGTGGGGCCGCCTTGCGGTGCCGGAGTGTTGAAACTGAACTCGCCCGCGTCGATTTCCGCCACTTCCGTCACCCGCGCACCCAGTGCCTCCATTCGCCACAACCTGGCTTGCATCTGGGCAAGTTGGCGACCCACCGCTTCACTCTCTGCGGTCGACTGGCTTTCAATCTCGTGTACGCGCGCGTCCTGGGCCGCAATTCGCTGCCGCCACTGTTCGATGACGTTGGAATCCACCTGGTCGGCGCTGAGGGTTGCGTATAGATAGTTGCTTGTGGCGGCAAAGCCGAGCAGGCCGACCACTAGGCCGGAAACAACCAAGCGACGACTCAATCGAATCGCCCTGGAGCCACCACTCTCTCTGACCAGTATTATCTTCATGGCCGAGTTCTTATTATGTTCCCATGTCCAGCGTCCATTCTCTCAACGTGAACCGCGAGGCAAATCTGCTCGCGCAACTCGTCCCAAACTCAAATCTCTGAGGAAGAGGAATACTGTAAGTGTCCAAAGCCACGATAGACGATCTCTTAACCGAAGGCCACAAACGCTACACTCCTCTTCAGCGCCTGCTCCGCCAAGCCGCCAACCAAGATGGTTGGACCAAAGAACTTCAGGCAATCCTACCGGAACCGCTCAGACGCGATTGTCGCGTGTCGGCGGTTCGCGGAAATGCCTTGATCATCCTCTGTAGCAACGGAGCTACGGCAACCCGACTGCGTTTCCTGTTGCCCGAGCTGCTGCCAAAACTCACGGTTTTAGCCCACTTTCAGCACATCACCGAGCTCAGACTCAAAATCTCACACAGCGAGACGATTATCCCCAACGGTGCCGAAGAGAGTTGAGACGTAAGTTCAGGTTTAGCGCGTGTTGACGGGATGTGAACTGGTTCACGCCAGGGGGCATCTCTTAGAGGCGCCCCCTAGATGGCGCTAGCGTCCTGTCCCAGAAATAACTTTATGAAGGTGCGCGGGATTTTTCGTCGTTGGCAAGGCGCGACGACG
>CBDTZM010000265.1:0-4076 GCA_965364915.1 uncultured Pseudomonadales bacterium
ATCGCGCGCGAAATGTTACCCCACACATCGTATTGAGAGTTCTCGTCGCCAATGCCGACGAGAATCTGCGGATGCGTGTGGATGACATGGAACGCTTCCATGAACGCCTCCTGGCAGAGCTTCCAGTTGCAGCTCATCACCTTGGCGACATGTGCCTCGATATAGCGTTCCTCGGGCTTCCAGACCGCAAAGTGCTCGGGCAGGTCGCCCAAGTAACTGGCAAGCGGTTCCGCGTCCAGATCCATGTTGATAAATACCCAGCCGCCCCAGGAGTCGCACAGCAGCGGCGTGAGCGTAAAGTTGTTTTTGTCGATGTGAGGGAAATCCCATTCCGATGTGATACCTCGCAAAGAACCGTCCAGGTGCCAGCTAAAACCGTGGAAGGGACAGATGAAACTTGCCGCGTGCCCGTCACGATCACACAGACGGCGACCCCGGTGCCGGCAGACGTTGTGATGCGCTTTGATGCCCGATTCGGTCCGCACGACGATGATCGAGTAATGGCCAATGTCATACACGACGTGATTACCGACCTCCGGTATCTCCTCCTCGCGACAGGCCATCTGCCAGACCTTAGGCCACAGTTTCTGCATTTCGAGATCGTGAAATGCCTGAGTCGTGTACCGCGTCACCGGAACCGAGGTGATCGACGTCTGGTAGGGATTTTCCAACGTCAGGGTCTTTGGCGGCGCTACGACATCCGCCTTGATGAGTTCTTGGTAGCTAATACCTTCTGATCGAACCTGTTCCACTTCGCTCATGCGTTGGTACCCCTAATGGCCGTCATCGTCATCTATTGCGTCGAACGTTGTCTTCCGCAGACAGTTGCGGACCGGCGAGCCATAACAACATGTGCGGGTCCGCAACGCGAAGCTCACCCGATATATGCAGGCCATCGAAACGAAACCGCCCTTTGAGACCGTTGTTGTCTACCTCGACCAGCCCGTCATCTTGCAACGTGTAGATGGCGCCCGAGATCGGATGTTTTAGCTGTGGCATGGACGGCTGCTAGCTCCTATGCTGGCTCACTGCCTGAAGATCATATCGAATAAAACCGTCACGTTCGACGGTTTCATTACCGCGATGTTCCGAAGCCATTTTACGGGAGAACACCAATGCCATTCAGCGACGCGCCTAAATTCGGAATCTCGATGTTTCCAACAGACAAGGCCATCCAACCGGTAGAGCTTGCCCAGGCGGCAGAGGCACGCGGGTTCGACAGCCTATTCTTTCCGGAACACACCCACATACCCGCCGCGCGGCAAACCCCGTTTCCCGGCGGCGGCGACCTACCGGAGATGTATTGGCGCTCGCACGATCCGTTCGTCGCTTTAGGGGCCTGCGCGGCGGCGACCCAAAGCATTCGGCTCGGTACCGGCATCTGCCTGGTCATCGAACGCGATCCCATCACCTTGGCCAAAGAAGTTGCCTCGCTCGACATGATTTCCAACGGCCGCGTGATACTTGGGATCGGCGCCGGATGGAACCGCGAAGAGATGGAGAACCATGGCGCCAACTACCAAAATCGCTGGAAAATCGTCCGCGAGAAAGTATTGGCCATGAAAGCCATCTGGTCGAACGACGAAGCCGAATTTCACGGCGAGTTCGTCGACTTCGACCCCATTTGGTCCTGGCCGAAGCCCGTGCAAGCCGGAGGCCCGCCGATCTGGATCGGGGCGAATTCGAAATGGGTGTTCGATCGCGTTGCGGACTACGCTGACGGCTGGATGCCGATCGGAGGTCTCGGTTCAGGCGGCATGGACAACTTGACCCGAGCTTTGGAAGCCAAGGGCCGCAAGGTCGAGGACATCGAGATGGCGCTTTTCGGCGCGCCGCCCGATGTCGAACAACTCAAAGGCCGCATCGAACAAGGCTTCGACGAGTTGGTGTTTTCGATCCCGCCCGACCCTGCCGAGCAAACGTTGCCGCGGCTCGACGAGTTGGCAGCTCTAGTCGCCGAGGTGAAAGGGTAACTTCACGCGTCGCGAACTTTGACTTCGTAGCCCTTGGTACGGAGCGCCTCGACCACCTGGTCGACTTGCTCCTCGCCGCGCATCTGCAAGACCAACTCGACCAAGGTGGCGCGTACCGAAGAGCTACCGAAAGCGCGTTGGTGATCGATGCTGATGATGTTGCTGTCGAGCTCGCCAAACACCGCGGTGAGTTCGGCTAGCGCACCCGGCACGTCGGGTATCTCGACGGCCAAACGCATCAACCGGTGACTACGGACCAAGCCGCGCTGCAGGACGGATGACAGTATCATCATGTCGATGTTGCCGCCGGATACCACCAAGACCACGTTCTTGCCGGCGTAGCGATCCTGGTTGCCCACCAACGCGGCCAAGCTCGCCGCACCCGCACCCTCGACAACGGTCTTTTCGATCTCGAGCAACGTGAATAGCGCTTGTTCGACCTGTTCCTCGGTGACTTGAAACAGCTCATCGACGTGCCGCTCGATCAACGACCAGGTTTGCGCAGCGGGAGATTTGACGGCAATGCCTTCGGCAACGGTGTCGGTGGGATGTTCGCCTTCCGACGTTCCGTTGAACCGATGATATGCGGCTGAGAAGCGTTGCATTTGAACGCCGGCAATATGCACGTTGGGCGCCAACGACTTTACCGCGAGGGCGGTGCCGCCGATCAACCCGCCGCCGCCGACCGGAATGATCAAGGCTTCAACGTCGGGCACTTGCTCCAAAACCTCCAACCCCAATGTACCTTGACCTGCGATGACGCGTTCGTCGTCGAACGGGTGCACCAACACCAGTCCCCGCTCGCCGGCAAGTGTGTGAGTGTATTCGAGCGTTTCATCGAAGCCACTGCCATGCAGGTGAATCTCCGCACCGAACACTCGAGTCTGCTCCACCTTGGCATTCGGCGTAGACCTCGGCATGACGATACAGGTCGGTATGCCTAGCCTCGAACCGTGATAAGCGACGGCTTGCGCGTGGTTACCTGCTGACATCGCGATGATGCCTTGCTGGCGCTGCTGCTCCGACAAACACAGCAAACAGTTCAACGCACCCCGCTCCTTGAACGACGCGGTGAATTGCTGATTCTCGAACTTGAGGAACACATTGGCGCCGGTGATCTCGGAGAGCGTTACCGACCGCGAGCACGGCGTCGTACGAATGTCACCTGCAATGCGTTCGCGTGCGGCTTGAATGTCGGCCAGATCCATCGAACTAGTATACTCACTCGTGTCCTGGCCGATGAATTCACATGAAGCACCTGCTCATCGTCTACCACACGCAAACGGGCAACACGCAACGGATGGCCGAGGCTGCTTTCGCAGGCAGCCAAGACGATGAAGTCACCGGCGTTGAGGCGCGCAAACTGTTGTGCGCGGACGCGGGTGCCGAAGACCTGCTGTGGGCCGACGGCCTACTGCTCGGCACGCCGGAGAACTTCGGTTACATGTCCGGCGGCATGAAGGACTTCCTCGATAGGACCTTCTATCCGGTAGAGGGCAAGATTCTGTCGTTACCCTACGCGGTGTTCATCAGCGCCGGCAACGACGGCACCGGTGCGCTGCGCGCGATCCGCCGCATCGCCAACGGCTACCCGTTCAAGGAAATTCAAGAACCGATTATCGCCCGTGGCGGCGTAACCGATGAGCACCTGCAACAATGCCGGGATCTCGGCACTGCATTGGCGCTAGGGTTGGAAATGGATCTCTTTTAGCAAGAGGACTATCCTCACGCTCGGTCGACGAAGGCAAAGACATGGAAACCACGATCACCTATTGCGTGCAATGAAACTATGAACCCAAGGCGGTCAGTCTGGCTGCCAAACTGAAAAACGCTTTCGCCGTAGAGGCCGTTCTGATAGAAGGCGGCGGAGGCATATTCGACGTCAACGTCGACGGCAAACTGGTTTACTCCAAACACGCAACCGGCGAGTTTCCGGATGAGGATGCACTCGTCGAGCAGTTGCGCGACGCCTAAGCCTCCTAACGACCTTGCCTTGGTTACTCGCCGCGCAACGCCGTTGTGATCGGTAACCGCGCGGCGCGCACGGCTGGGAACAACCCGCCAACGAGCCCGAGCAACAGCGCCCAGGTGAGTCCTAGCTGC
>CBDTZM010000266.1:0-4076 GCA_965364915.1 uncultured Pseudomonadales bacterium
CCACGATCGCCTGTGCCTGTCGCGTGCCCAGCCTTGGGTCCACCAGCGCGTGAAACTTCGTTTCGAGTTTGTGCCATTGCGCGTCCAGGTCTGTCATGGGGATGGCGACGTTGAACGCTTCGACGTACTCGGCACCGTCTTCGGTGTGAATCGTGACGATGCTGTTGGGGTTGCGGGTCTCGTGAGCGGCAACTCGCACCTTGTCGCGAAATCCGACCAACGTCGGATCTTGGGTGAGTTCGTCGGTGAAGATGTCGATGCTGGAAGTGTCGACGCCGCCAAGCGCCATCGCAGCGGTGAAGCGTAAACTGAACTTTGCCTCCAGACCCGTTTGCGGCTCTTGAATGTTACAGACCTTGAGGTGGCCTTTGTCGACTTCGACATCGATCGCGACGATATCGTTGGGATCGAAAGCGTTCTGACTGCACAGACGGTTTACCGCCTCGATCGACGAATGGGTGAGGTAGCAGGCTGCGTGGTATTTGAAACAGATGTCCTGGGTAAAGGCTTCCGTGGCCAAAGCATCGTCGAATCGCGCAAGATCGGCGGAATCGCTCTGGGTGGCCATGAACCCCTGTTCGGCCTCCAGAATGTCGGCGCGGCTGCCGAAACCGCGGCCCGCAAGATTGGCCGCCTGCAGACCGGTCGCCGCGGCGTGTCCGGCGTGCAGCGGCTTGCACATCGTGCCGAACTGCGACTTGAGACCGGCTGCCTGGGTACCGGCGATCCCGAGCGCGAGTGCGGTGGTCTCTGCATCGAGACCTTTGAGTTGCGCGGCGGCTGCCGCTGCGCCGAAAGACCCCAGCGTTCCCGTTGCGTGCCAGCCCCGTGCGTAGTGCGTGGGTCCGGCGTAACGACCCAGAATGCACTCGGCATCTACGCCCGAGCAGAACGCGGTAATGAGATCGCGTCCGCTTTTGCCGAGGCATTCGGCCAGCGCCAGCACGGTCGGCGCCACCGGTACGGTCGGGTGTCCGGACATGGCGTTGTGTACGTCGTCGTAGTCGTGCGCATGTCCGGCGGAGCCGTTGATCAAGGCGGCCTGGCTCAGCGTCGCCTTGGTACGGCGGCCAATCAATTGCGCTTGACCGTGACCGCCCTCGTACTCTGCCTCTTCGACTAGAATGTTGGCCAGGGGCTCGCGCGCTCCAGCGACCGCCACCCCGATGAAATCCATCAGCGCTTGTTTGCCCACCTCGACGGCGTTCGCGGGTATTGCCTCGAATGTCGCCTCCGCGACGCGCTGAGCGAGCCTCATGGTTGCCGACATGTCTCTATCTCCCCCGTAAGCATAGGTACAACTGTCCGTCGCCACGCTAGCGACACAGACCCGCGCGCGCAAGCGCGATTTCTGGTTCAATCCAACCCATGAGCGAGCGCAGCTACTGCAGCGAACTGAACCCGACTGAGCCCATGCTGGGCACGGCCGACGTCGTCGATGTCTGGGTGCTGTTGGAATACCGGCCGACTTGGCAAGCCAAGGCAGTCAAGGACAACGAGTTGAGCCCGGACGTTCAGGCCTGGCTTCTTGAAGGTATCGCCAGGTTGGAAGGTCGGGGCTTGAGGGTGCGTCCTCAGATGGTGCGCCAACCGGAAATCGAACGAGGAGATACACGGTTGTTGCTGTACCACCAAGACCAGGTGCACGGCGGCCTGCTGCGCGAGTTTGGGACAGGCATCGAGGGGTATGCGGATCTCACCGCGACCTCTATCGACGAACTCGTCGCCGACTCAAAGCTAGGTCACATCGTTGATGGTCAGCAGTATTTCGTCTGTACCAACGGCCAGCGTGATATGTGTTGTGCCAGGTTTGGATTACCGGCGTATGCAAAGCTTCGAGAAATTGTTGGGGCTCGCGTCTGGCAGACAACACACTTGGGGGGCCATCGATTTGCGCCCAACGTGCTCACCCTTCCGCAAGGTGTTCTGTATGGGCGAGTGGTGCCGGAAGACGTAGAGACCTTTGTTGCGACGGTAGAAGGCGGGCAGATTTCCGCCCCGCATCTGCGTGGAAGATCTTGTTATCCGAAACACGTGCAAGCGGCAGAAGGCATGACCGGTCAGTCAGGTCTGCGGTTGCTGCATGTTGAGGGCAACGAGGATCGGGCCACCGTGACCTTTGCGTCTAGACATTCCAAGGTAAGCATTGGGGTCAAGCAAGCGTCTGTGCCCCTTGAAGTCACGGCAAGTTGCGGAGACCAGGCGCTCAAAGTGGTCTATCCGTTCGAGAGCGGCTGAAACTGGCGGGCTCCACGCGGCATTGCGTCTGCGACGAATGCACGAATCGCCCTGGTCAGGTCGTCGGCGTTGCCTAACGGATCGATGCTCTGGCCGATCTGGATGCTGTAGCGCTTGCCCTCTCTGTTCAACAACTCGCGGAACAGCGTAATGTCCTTCAGCTCGGTGTTGATCGTAAAGAGCAGGTAATACAGAAGCGAGTTACGCCCCTCGATGTGCATCGGCACGATAGGACAGTCGTATTTTTGCGCGAGGTTGACGGCCGTCGTCGTCCACTCGCGTTCTACGAGTCCCTTGAAGGTAGGCTTTGCAAGCCGGCCGGAAGGAAAGAAGACCACCAGTTTCCGATCGCGAAAAGCGCGCACCATGTGGCGCACGGTTTCCTTGTTGGTCGCGTGACCACGCCGCGCGTCGTCCCACTCCACCGGGATAATGATGTCGGTCAGCGTCGACGCGGCACGAACCGCGTCGCGGTTCGCAAAAAACACCACGTCCTCGCGCACGTCTTTGACGGCATCGAAAACGGCAATACCGTCCGCCATACCGGCCGGATGATTAGGGGTCAGTATGGCGCGTCCGCTGCTCGGGATGTTCTCGGCGCCGGCGACCTCGACGTTCAATCGCAGTTTCTCGCTCAAGTGCTGGAAGATCTCGAACCCGGTCATCGGCTGTACAAGGTCTACCAACTCCACGGCGCGCCGGTAGCCCAATACGGGGTAGAAAAAGGTCTTCACCGCCCACCATGCGAGTTTGTTTTGCGACAGTCGTTGCGCCCGTTCCTCGATGAGGACGTCTACGATGTGCGGCATTGGGTGATGAACTCGGTGAGCGCGCGGTTGAAGTCTGCGTAAGCCTCCATGTTCACCCCGTGGCCGGCATCCAGATCGACGATGCAGACGTTGGGCATGTGGGTGGCGATGAAATCCCGCATTGGTTGAAAGCGTTTTTCGCGTTTTCCGTTCAGGAGTAGGGCGGGTGGTTGGTTGCCGCTGATCTCCCCTCGAACGGACACGCTCGGTGTGGTATGGCGAACGGTGTTGGCGATACCCAGTGATGAGTGTAGCTCCGCGTCCGCCAGCATGGCTTCGAAGACGTCGGTATCCAGGCGCTTGGCGTGCCTTGGGTGAACGGGAATGCGCTCCAGCGCCTGGCGTCCTCCCTGGAGGATTCGAGCCGCGCCGTCGGTCGAGTTTTTCTTCCAGAGTTCGATCTGCTGCCGATCTGCGAATCCAGACGTCGAATTGGTAAAGGCATGACCGATGACGCGGTCCGGATGTGTCAGCGCGTAGCGAATCGTGAGACCCGCACCAAGGGAATACCCGCACAAGAACCAGGCATCGGCACCGAGGCTCGCGCGAATGGCCTCGAACGCCTGCACGTAACCCATTGGCAGGTAGGGCTCGGCCTGTTCCGGGGCGGGTGATTGCCCGTGCCCCCAGAGATCAACGACGACGGGTTGGCACACCTCACTCAACGCGTCGAGGTTCTTCAACCACTGCGACGGTCCTGTCAGAAACCCGTGCACCAATAGTAAATGCGGCCCGACCCCAGGATGGCGTGTCCAATGTAGCTGCATGCACTAACGTTAGCATGTTGCCCTTCGCCTGGTTGGCTTGCTCCCGGGCTTGCTCCTCGGTTTGATGAGGGTAGGCTATCCAGACGCGTGCAAGGGAGAGATAGCATGGCAACACCCAAGGGGGCGACGAAGAAGGTCGCCGTGATCGAGGGTGACGACGCCGCGCCGGAAGCGGTGCGGCCGACGATCAAGCTCATCAGATCACTAGGTCTGCCTATCGAGTGGACCTATCCCCTCGTCGGCGAAGCCGCAAAACAAGCAT
>CBDTZM010000267.1:0-4062 GCA_965364915.1 uncultured Pseudomonadales bacterium
AAAGATACGCCGTACCGATCTGAACCCCGGCGGCGCCAAGTGCGAATGCCGCCGTAATGCCCCGACCGTCGGCGATGCCGCCCGCCGCGATAACCGGCACGTCGACAGCATCTACGACCTGGGGCACAAGCGCCAACGTACCCGGCTGCGTCGCAATGTCGTCGGTTAGAAACAGCCCGCGATGACCGCCCGCCTCGTACCCTTGCGCAATAATCGCATCGCAGCCATGGGCCTCGAGCCAGTGTGCTTCGGCCACGGTGGTTGCAGAGCTCAGCACAAGACAGCCTGCAGCCTTCACGCGGTCAAGCAGCGCCTGATCGGGCAGCCCGAAGTGAAAGCTAGCGACCTCCGGCTTGAACTCTTCGACAACCTCGCACATTGCCTCATCGAAAGGCGCGCGGCCACCGGAAGGAACTGAATCAGGGACTTCGAGCCCTACCTCGACATAGTAGTCCGCGAGTTCCGCCTTCCATGCTGCGTCACGGTCGGAATTCGGTTTCGGCGGAGCATGACAGAAAAAGTTGACGTTCAAGGGCTTGTCAGTACGCTGCCGAATGACTCCGATCTCGGCACGCGCTCTGGCAGGATCCAACATGGCACACGGCAGTGACCCGAGACCGCCCGCTTCGCTCGCGGCAATTGCCATCTCGGATCCAGTAGCGCCCGCCATGGGGGCTTGAATGATCGGCACTTCAATACCGATAAGATCGAGCAAACTGCGATCAGGCCACATGATTTCCCCCCAATTAGTCGACATTCAATCGATAGTAACGATACGTCGCCCGCTCGCGAAACCCAACCGACTTATAGAGCGCTAGCGCGTTGGCATTGTCGGTCTCTACCTCCAACACAGTATGCTGAGAGCGATCCAATCCCCCTATTATCGTCTCCAATATACGACGCCCCACGCCCCGACCTCGCGCAGACTCGACGACGGCGAAACTCGTCAGCCAAACCTGGTCACGCATTCTGGTCACTCTAATCATGCCAACCGCCTCGCCGGCCTCCCGCGCAATCAGTATCTCGTGCGCCGAACTGTTGACCCAAGCTTCTACCGCTCCCCTTGATGCCTCGCCGCCTTCTTGCGCTTCCGTACGGACCGCAACCAGTGCATCTACGTCGTCCGGTCCAGCAACGGTGAGGTCGATCGAACCGGCGCTGGCAACAGCGTCGGAGTTGGCGCGTTCGAGTTCCATTCGATACTCGGCAAACTCGAAATTGCCGCCGAGAGCCTCGGCAAACGCGCAACCGGACGCTGCTTTAGATTCGCAAACGAGCAAAAAATTGCCCACGTGGCGATTCCGGCACTCATCGAGGACGGCCGCTTGCAGTGTTCTGCCGATGCCGTTACGGCGGCTATTGGGGTGGACCATGCCTAACACCTCGACGTCGACACCGGGCGAAAGGCTGGCAAAGCCCATTAGGCTGCCGTTTTGGTAGTAAAGGAAGTGGTTGGTTTCGCCGCGCCTTCGCGAAGGTTCGTCGTGCACCGGCATTTCGATGTGCTCAGCCGCTCGGCACGCGGCGGCCAACGCCTCGACGGTGGACCAATCGTCATCGCTAAGCGTTCCGGGCGTGTGGATGCCGTTCGGGTTTATCACCCGGGCTAGTGTACGTTAGCCCTCGACAAAACCCCTACCTGAACGAAAGGGATTGCGCTGCCTGGTGAGCCCTAAACTCGCAATAACCTTGCTCGTCTACAAACACGCCGCCTAAGTTGTAATACGTCTTCATCCTAGGGTTACGCGCCAGCATGGTTCTCTGGCATGCCAACATCAATTCTCGTTCTTGTTGTAGCCTTATGAAACCCAGCGTCCCGGGGCTGGGTCCGCTAGACGCACAACCGACGCAAAGCAATATTGTGACTAATAGAAACCTCATAACGTATACGTCTTGAGCATGAGCCAGTATTGTGAACAAACCCGTGGTTTCTAAACGGAAGATCGCCGCAAATAACGCGGCTTCCATTTTGTTTTCACCGGTATTCCAGTGTTGCGGGTCGATCACTACTTCGAGTGGGAGAAGAATAATGGGGCGAACCGGGTACTGCCGTTTACCCCTGTGGCCACTGGCCGCAATCTTCCTCGCTGCGTGTGCACCGGAGCAAACCGCCGAGCAGGATCTCGCCTTCGATGCAGACGACATCGCAGGCGTCGTCTCGAGCGTCGACGGTGTCGAGGCCGGCGTTTGGGTGATTGCCGAGACGCAGGATCTCGAGACGCGATTTGCGAAGATTGTCGTGACCGATGCCCAAGGCCGCTATGTGGTTCCCGATCTGCCTGATGCGAACTATCAGGTGTGGGTGCGCGGTTACGGCCTGGACGACTCGGCGAAGACGCCGGCGCAGCCGGGCGCGCGGGTTGCTATCAAGGTGGCAGAAGCGGCAAGCCTCGCAAGTGCGGCGGCGGTGTATCCGGCGGCTTATTGGTATTCCATGATGAAGTTGCCGTCTGACGACGAGCTCGGCCCTATCCCTGGAGGGCTCAATCAATATCTCACCTGGATGAAGAACATGGGCTGTGTTGGTTGCCATCAGATGGGACAACAGTCGACCCGAACCCTGCCGGCAAGCCTTTCCAGCACTGAGTCGTCTGAAGCGGCTTGGCATCAGCGCATTCGGTCGGGTCAAGCGGGCAACAGCATGGTGCGCCTGGCGGTCGGGTTGTTACAGAGCGTGCCAATCAAGTACCTCGCCGACTGGACCGACCGGATCGCCGCGGGAGAGCTGCCACATGAACAACCGGCGCGGCCAACGGGGCTCGAGCGAAATGTCGTTGCAACCGTACGTGACTGGTCGACGCCGCAAGCCTACATGCACGATCTATCCGGCACCGACCGCCGCGAACCCACGGTCAATCCGTTCGGTCCGCTTTACGGCGCGCCCGAACTCAGTACCGACGACATGCCCATTCTCGACCCGGTGGGCAACACCGCCACGCACTTCACCCTACCGGTGCGAGATGCCGACACGCCAACGACGGCTAACCAACCGGTTGTCGGGCCTTCGCCTTATTGGGGCGAGGAGGCGATTTGGGCCAGCCAAGCCAACGTTCACAATCCGATGTTGGACCAGGACGGACGAGTTTGGTTGACGGCTCGCATTCGTGGCCCGGACAATCCGGATTTCTGCCGCGAAGGGTCCGAACACCCGTCGGCAAAATTGTTTCCTGTGAATCGCACAGGGCGCAATGTGGCGGTATTCGATCCTGCCACGCAAGACTACCAGTTTGTCGACACTTGCTTTTCCACCCACCACCTGCAGTTTGCCGAGGATGACGACAACACCTTGTGGACAAGCGGCGGCGGCCAGGTGGTCGGGTGGGTGAACACCAAACGATTCCTGGAGACCGGCGACTCCGCTGCATCTCAAGGCTGGGCGCCGCTGATACTCGATACCAACGGCAATGGTCGCCAGGATGCGTGGGTGGAACCGGACGAACCGGTCAACCCGAAACTCGACAAACGGGTGCCGGCGGGGTTTTACGCGGTGATGCCGAATCCGGCCGACGGATCTGTTTGGGGTTCGAACGCTTTTCGTTATCCCGGCAGCATCGTCCGTTACGATCCGGCAACCAATCTAGGGGAGATTTACAACGTACCGCTTCCAGGGTTTGGCGTGCGCGGGGGCGATATCGACCGCAACGGCGTCGTCTGGGTATCGCTGGGTAGCGGACATCTCGGCGAGTTCGATCGCCGCAAATGCACCGGCCCGTTGAACGGGCCCAAGGCAACCGGCGATCACTGTCCCGAAGGTTGGTCGTTTCACGATCTACCGGGGCCAGCCTTCGCCGATCTACCGGGTTTTAGTGTCGAGTCGAGTTACTACACGTGGGTCGACCAACGCAACACGTTAGGCTTGGGTAACAACGTACCGATCGTGACGGGGAACCTCTTCGACGGCGTGCACGCGCTTGTCGACGACGCTTTCGTTACCTTGCGCATTCCCTACCCCATGGGTTTCTACACGAAAGGCTTCGAAGGGCGCATAGATGATGTCGAGGCGGGTTGGAAAGGCCGCGGCATCTGGGTACCTAGCGGCGACCGTACGCCTTGGCTGATGGA
>CBDTZM010000268.1:0-4054 GCA_965364915.1 uncultured Pseudomonadales bacterium
AACGAATGGCAGTCGTTCTTCGGCAATTATGCGCATGTACTTGGCATGTCCGGGGACCTGCCTGGCCCGAAATCGTTCATGACCTCGACCGACCTCGGCAAACCCATCCTGTGCACGCGCGACGACGAAGGCGGCTTTCGCGCCTTTCTGAACGTGTGCCGCCACCGCGGCACCATCGTCGAAACCGAGTCGCGAGGCGCAAAAAACCAATTCAACTGCCCTTTCCACGGCTGGGGTTACAATCACCGGGGCGAGCTCGTCGCGGTCCCGAAAGAACAACACTTCGGTCCGGTCGACCGATCGTGTCACGGCCTGGTGCCGTTACCCGCCCAGGAACGCTTCGGCCTGTTGTGGGTTCACCCGGACCCCAACGGCAAGATGGACCTCGACGCGCAACTGGGCGCACTTGGCGTCGAGTTCGACTCCTGGCACTTGGATCGCTATACGCATCAAGGCGACGAGACGTTCGATCACGCCATGAATTGGAAGCTCGCCATCGACACGTTTGGTGAGACGTACCACTTCAACACGCTGCATAAAAATACGTTGGCCAACGACTTCTACGGCAACACCCAGATGTACGACACGTACGAGCGCAACCACCGTATGATGCTGTGCCTCAAGAACATCGACACGCTACGCGACCAAGACCCGAACACATGGAACGTGCTGCATGGGGCGCTGCCGGTCTACTACATATTTCCGAACGTGCAACTGATCATCGGTGGCGCCGGGCCGACATTGGTGCGCGTGTATCCGCGCGGCGCGGACCCGCACGACAGTTATTCGAAGATCTCGTTCTATCTGGACGCCGCACTGGACCCCGCAAACATGGACCCGCGCTATGCCGAGGCCTATGAGGACGTTACGGCGCGCATGCACGGCTTCGCCGACGTCATCCGCGACGAAGACTACCTGGTTGCGGCAACCTCACACCGAGGCGCCTTGTCGGGCGCGCAAGACTACATCACGTTCGGTCGCAACGAACCGGCCCTACATCACTACCACAACACTTACCGCGAAGCGTTGGGAATGCCGCCCCTGCAGGTGATCTCCAACTGACGGGTTAGGCGGCTTTGAGTCGAACCGGTAGTGTCTTGATGCTGTTCAGAAAATTAGTGCGCATGCGAGTCACCTCGCCGGTGGCGGTGATCGTCGGGTAGCGAGACAGCATTTCTTCCAGCAGGATGCTCAGCTGTATCTCGGCTAGGCGCCAGCCGATGCACAGATGCTGGCCGTAGCCGAACGAGAGGTGCCGCGTCCCACCGCGGGTCACGTTGAACGTAAACGGATCGGCCCATTTTTCTTCATCGCGATTACCCGACATGTACCACAGCGCCAGCTTGTCCCCCTTCTTTATCGTGACACCTCGAAGCTCGTAGTCTTCGAGAGCGGTACGGCGCATGTAGATCACCGGGTGCACCCAGCGAATGATTTCATCTACCGCTTGCGGAATCAGCGAGGGATCGTCGACCAGCTTTTGCCGCTCGATCGGGTGCTGCGACAACGCGAGCGTACCGCCGGAGATCGAGTTACGAGTGGTTTCATTACCCGCCACCACGAGCAGTACGAAGGCTGAAAGATAGTCGGCCACAGTTATCGGCTCGCCATCCACTTCGGTGTTGACGAGCATGGTGATCAAGTCGTTGCCGGGATTTTGCTTGCGGTCCTCGAACAAGCCCATCGCATAGCCGGCCAACTCCATGAAGGCACCCATCACTTGCTCACGAGACATGGTGATGTCAGGGTCGTCGCCGCCGATGATGAGGTTCGACCATTCGAACAACTTGTGGCGATCCGCCTGCGCCACGTTGAAAAGCTCCGCCAACATCTGCACCGGCAACTCTGCGGCAACCGACGAGACGAATTCGCACTCGTCCTGACCGTCGAGGGCGTCCAGAATGACCTGAGCGCGCTCCCGTATTCGCGGTTCCAGGTCATTCAGAGTGTTGGGCGTAAAACCCGGTGCCACCATGCGTCGATGCTGGATGTGGTCGGGCGGGTCCATGGTGATCATACTGCGACCACCCTCGAATTGAGAAAGCTCCAACGGACTCTGGACCTCTTCCGTAGGCAGGTTGGCTCGATTGGCGAGCATTTTCGGGCTCGGCAAGGTCACGCCGCCGTGGTTCTGATCCGAACTGAAGATCTTGGGCAGCTTCGAGATCGCTTGAATGTCGTCGTATTTGGTGATCGACCAGAAGCCGGGGCCACCCCAGGGCTCCGGGCACCAAGCAACGGGTTCCTCGGCACGCAGCTGCGAGAAGATTTCGTGGGGCTTGGCGTGATCCTGGAACGTTTCGGAAAACGTCAAGGATAGACGATCGGCTTCGCTTACCGGCATGGGCGTCCCTTCATCTGTGCAATGTTTCAGACAGCAAAGTATCCACCACGAACGCCCGCTGTAAAGCGAAAGCTACAAGACGATGATGCCGATCACAATGTAGATCACGGCCGACGCACCCGCGGCGATCAACGCGAGCGGCAGCTGTGTGAATACGTGATCCATGAGGTCGGACCCGCAGGCGAGCGACGACAGGATGGTCGTATCCGAGATGGGTGAGCACTGATCCCCGAAAACAGCCCCGCCCAAAATCGCCCCAAAGTTGAGCAGAAAGAACGTGCTATCCGGCGACAGTGCAAGCGCCAGCGGCAGGGCGATGGGGAAAACGACCGCATACGTGCCCCAAGATGAACCGATCGAGAAGGCCACCAACATACACAAGAACATCAACAGCGCCGGCAATATGTAGGGCACCTGCTCGAACCAGGCGGCGGTCGCACCCACGACGAACGTGGAAGTACCGAGCTGTTCGGATACCGTCGCCAGGGTCACGGCCAGTCCCAAAATGATCGCGCCTACGGTAACGCCTTTGATGCCGCTCACGACCGCATCGAAAGCTTCATTGAGGGGCATGCCCTTGATGACGCTCAATGTCAGTGCGGCCACCACTGCGAGCCCGAAGCCCTCGAAAACCAGCGGCGAGCCTCCGCCCAACCACGGCACGATGCAGAACCCGAGCAACACGCCGATGGGCACCAGGAAATCCCACAGCGACGCCTCGTAGCCCTCCAACACGTTGGCTTCCGTGAGTTCGCTCGACAACATCGGCGCGGCACCGGGACCGTCCAACTGGCCCGTTGCCCGCACCCGGTCCACCGCGCTCTGCATCGGCGTTCCCAGCAACGGCAATCGATCCAACGCGAACAACAGAGTCATCGCGACCGCGATCCATGCATAGAAATTAAACGCGATCGCCTGATAGAAGAACCCGATGGCGGTCGCCTCATCCGGTATCACCGAGGCGAGAGACTCGATCGTAATCAGCCCTGCGACGTAGATCGGCCACACGTTGAACGGAATGATGGTGGCAATCGGCGACGCGGTGGAGTCGACGACGTATGCCAACTCTTCGTGCGCCACCTTGTGTTCGTCCGCAACCGGTCTGACGGTCGTGCCCGTCAACACCGTGCTGATGGTACCGCCTTGATGAAAGATGATGCCCAACACCCAGGCAAACACCTTTGCGCTCACGCGTGAGCGAACAAAACGCTGCGCCATCGTGGTGGCAAAGTACCGCGCTCCGCCGTTGCGGTTCCACAAGCCCAGCAAACCGCCCAGCGCCCACAGATAGACGAGTAGTATCTGCGCGTACTGAGCGCTGCCGAGGCTCGGTATGAGGAACGCATCGATAATGTTGATCCGGCCAATGATCAGGCCACCGACAAAAACGCCCAGCAAAAGTGCCAATATGACGTTACGCGAGATAAAACAGACGACGATGGTCGCGAAAGCCGGCAGCAACGACCACAGCCCAAAGTGTTCCAGCTCGCCGCTGGGTCGTAGCCACCAAACAAGCGCGGCAACGATGATGAAGCCGGCGAGCACGATGATCGGTCGCTGGGTTTTCGGCCAATTCATGCGATACCTCGACACTGGATGTGGCGATCATAGACGGATCTGCTACCTTAGCCTATCAACAGAGAGCCTTCCCATCAGACCATGCGTAAAGTCGTTCTCATACCCGGCGACGGTATCGGCCCCGAAATTACG
>CBDTZM010000269.1:0-4053 GCA_965364915.1 uncultured Pseudomonadales bacterium
GCCGGTATACGTGAAAGCTTCGAAGAGGCTGGGTTGTTGCTTGCCTATACACAGAACGGTGAGTTGTTGGCATATGATGACGCGGCCGTGCGCGCGCGTTTTGCGAGCTACCGTGCCCCGCTGCACTCGGGTGATTTGAGTCTTCTTGAAATCTGCCGACAAGAGAATTTGAGGCTGGCCGTCGATCGTATTCATTTTTACAATCGATTCGTTACCCCGCTGGGGCGACCGCGCCGCTTCGATACACGCTTCTTCGTGGCCGAAGCGCCGGACAAGCAAACGGGCGAACACGACGCGAAGGAAACCGTCGACAGTATTTGGATTTCACCGGCCGAGGCGCTCGAGCGGAACAAGAACCAAGAGTTCGATCTCATGAACGTGACTCGAATTCAGCTGGAACGGTTGGCTGAATACGCGTCCAAGTCAGCGGTTCTGGACATGGCGAAAAGCAGCGACGCCTTTCCGGTGCACCGCCCCGTGATGCCGGCCGGCCTGCCAACCGGTCGCTGAGAGCACTGGTGAACGTGTCGGTGCGGGCGCATAATCCGCCGCTCTTTGCCGATGACCCATAATGCATATTCGACCTTACGAGGAAGCGCGTGATTTTGACGCGGTCAAGCGCATTTGGTACGAGACCGGTTGGATCGATAGCGAGACTGCCGCCGGATACCTGAAAGGGTTTCTCTCGATCAACAATTGCTTGACGGGTGTGCTCGATGACGCCGCCGAGTGCCTTGTGATTGCCACACCGGGTTTGATTCGCTATGAAGACGAAGATCTGCGCATGTGTGCCGTGACTGCCGTTACCACCGGTCGCGTGGCGCGCAAGCAACGCATGGCTCAACAGCTTACGGCACAACAGTTGGCGGCCGGTGCGGAAGCCGGCGACGAAGTCGCGGTACTTGGTATGTTCGACCAGGGTTTCTACGATCGAGTCGGTTTCGGTACGGGCAGCTACATTCATACCATCAAGTTCGATCCGGCATCACTCTTGGTGGATGCACACTTTCGCCCGCCCAGACGCCTGACCAAAGACGACTGGAAGGACGTTTCCGCCGCAATGCTCGCACGCAGAAGGGGTCACGGCGGCGCGGTGCTGAACGACCCGGAAATATTCAAGGCCGAGCTTGGTTGGAGCCAGAAGGACAACGGCTTCGGTCTTGGCTACTATGATGGTGCGGAGGAAGGCTCGGAGCTAACGCACTTCATGTGGTTCGTGACCGATGCGGTAGAACACGGGCCATACTCCGTCGTGTTTTGCGCGTATCAGAGCAACGATCAGTTGATGGAGCTGCTGGCGTTGTTGAAATCGCTCGGCGATCAGGTTTCGATGGTCGCGATGCAAGAACCACATGATGTGCAGTTGCAGACACTGCTCAAGCAACCGTTTCGTCATCGCCGCAACAGCAAAGCCTCGACATTTGCCAACCAGCACATTACCGCCGCTTGGTGGCAGCTCAGAGTGCTCGACGTCGCTGCGTGCGTTGCCAAGCGCCATTGGTCGGGTGAGGAAGTAGCTTTCAATCTCGAACTCAAAGATCCGGTCGAACCGATGTTGCAAGACTTTAACTGGCAAGGGTGTGGTGGCGAGTATCACGTCACGCTGGGTGCTCAGTCGGTCGCCGAACGCGGACATAGAGAGGGTTTGCCACTGTTGAGCGCCTCGGTCAACGCGTTTAGCCGCTTGTTGTTCGGTATTGCGCCCGCGACTAGTCTGGTCATTACCGACGATATTCAAGCAAGCCCGGAACTGTTTGCACGCCTCGACGAGGCGCTGTTGCTTCCCGCGATGTGCCTCGGGTGGGATTTTTGATCGAACAGTTCGTCATCGACGCCATTCCCGTTGAACTGCGGCGCAACCGGCGCCGGCGTACGCGCATTGGCATCGACTTCGATCCAGCTGGTGTGGTGGTGCTTGACGCGCCGGTCGCAACGACGCTCGAAGACGTGCAGGCGATGGTTGCAGAGCACGGGCGTTGGATCCGCTACCGTTTGCAAAAAATCAAGGAATCGACCGCCCATCTGGGGCGCGTTCACTACGTCGACGGCGACATCGTGCAGTATCTCGGTGACAACGTTACGTTGCGGGTGACCGATGACGATGGTTCGGCCGTGTATCTAGCTGACGGGCGACTGTGTGTCGCTGCGGTCGACGCGGATGATGCTCGCCAAAAAGTACGAGCCTGGTATCAGCTTGAGGCCGACCGGGTGTTTGCCGATGCGCTCATTCGGTGGTGTGACTTGCCGTGGTTGGCGGATCGACCGCCTGTTTGGCGTCATTCGTTTATGAAGACTCAGTGGGGTAGTTGCAGTGAGACGGGACGCATATCGCTGAATACGCACCTCGTCAAGACGCCGATTGAGCTGGTCGAATACGTCGTGCTCCACGAACTCTGCCACCTGCGCTATTTGGATCACGGCCGGCGCTTCTACGGGTTGATGACGAGCCACCTCCCAGGCTGGGAGATCCGCCGCAAAGATCTCGACAAGTATATGCCGCTGTTGTTGGAGGAGTAGCGTCGTTGGTTGAGCTTGGCTGGGTACCGTTCTTTCAGCAACAGCTCACAATTGATGAGCTCGAGACGCTTGTGCCGGGACGTGTCGTCGGTATCGAACGCTCAGGCGTCACGGTTGCACACGCCCGGGGTGAACAGGAAATACCCCTGGGTGGTCGTTGGTTTCAACTCGACGCAGAAGCGCGGCCGACCATCGGCGATTGGGTGTTGCTCAACGCGGAACGTTCGCAGATCGACCGCGTGCTTGAACGCAAAAGCGTGCTGAAGCGGATGAGTGCCGGAACCACGAGCGAAATCCAGCTCATCGCCGCCAACGTCGACACCATGTTCGTCGTGACGTCCTGCGATGAAGATTTCAATTTGTCGCGCATCGAACGCTACCTGACGCTGGTTTTCGACGGCAGTATTCAACCCGTTGTCGTACTCACCAAACGCGACCTGGTTGAAGCACCGGAAAACCTCGTCGAGCAAGTCAAAGGGCTACGCGGCGATCTGATCGTGGAGCTCGTCAACGCGTTGGATCGATCGACGTTGGATGGCTTGGATGCCTGGTGCGGACAGGGTCAGACGATTGCCCTGCTGGGTTCGAGCGGTGTAGGCAAGTCGACGTTGATCAACACGTTGACCGGTTCGCAAGTTCAGCTAACGGCCTCGGTGCGCGAAGGCGATAGCAAGGGTCGTCATACTACGACGAGCCGATCGTTGCACGTGTTGCCGCAGGGCGGCTTGTTGTTGGATAGCCCCGGCATGCGCGAACTGCAGATTGCCGATGTTGGGGCGAGTGTGTCGGTGCTCTTCGATGACGTTGAAGAACTGTTCACGCATTGCCGGTTCTCGGACTGTGCCCACGGCCAGGAACCCGGGTGTGCTGTGCGTGCGGCGATCGAGGTGGGTGATTTGGACGAACGCCGGTACGAGAGTTATCAGAAACTCAAGCGGGAAGAGCGCTATGCCGTCGAAACCATCGCCGAGCGGCACGCCCGGTCGCGCGGCTGGGCGAAAGTGATTCGCCATTCGCAGGCGCAGTCCCCCAAAAAACGCGGCTGAACCTCAACCCAGGTGGTAGAGTGCGCGTCCCTTTGAAGGTGTTGTTGAAACTATCATGACGAACTTGCAGGCACCGGGCGTGCGACTGCAGCCGGTATCGGTGACGCGCAAGATGTCGGCCTCGTTGCCGGGCTTACGCAAGCTTGCACAGGAAAAAGGGCTCAAAATCCACCATCTCGGGGCGGGCTACCCGCATCCGGAAGTGACCGACCCGAGAAGTTTCCTGGCCCACCAGCAGGCTTACCTTGCGCATCTGGAAGCCGAGGAGGGTTTGAACGACCCGGCCGCGGTCCCGGAGGTTTTGCGCGATTCTTTCTCCTACACGGACACGCTTGGCCCAGTCTCCACCCGCGAAGTTTTCTCCAGGGCCTACGGTAACGACTGGCGCGTGACTTTGGACCCGCAGCGGTTGCTTCCAACCGTTGGCGCGACCGGTGGCATCAACTTGCTGTGCTCGATGTTCGAACGGCCCGGCCACTCCATCGCTTAC
>CBDTZM010000270.1:0-4035 GCA_965364915.1 uncultured Pseudomonadales bacterium
CCAACAGACTCCTTGGCACGACGACATCGGTGATCACGCTCGTGACCCCCATGACTGCCAGGATGTTGAGCACGTTGCTGCCGACGACGTTGCCCATCGCCATACCGACTTGACGATGCAAGGCGGCGAACAACGTCGCGATCAGCTCGGGCAGAGACGTACCAAACGCCACAATGCTGGCACTGACAACTACCTCGCCTATCCCTGCGTCAAGCGCGAGCCGGCTTGCACTGCGCACGGTGAGATCGGCACCCAGCGGCAGGATGACGCAGCCCAAACCGATAAATAGCCAGATGAACGCCGGCGTGTTGGGCAAACCCAGAATTCGCGCATCTTCGGTGTCGTCCTCTTCGACGTTCAATATGGAGATGTTGCCCCACAGCGTGGACAACAGACAGACCGCAAGGATCAGCAACAGGAAGACACCGTCGAATCTATCGAGGTCGCCGAGCGTACACAAGCCGACAAACACAATGGAGAAAGCAAGCATGAAACCTGCGTGTACGGCGTCAGAAGACGTGCCGGATTGCATCGGGTAAAAAAGCGCAGCGACGCCCAAGACCGGAAGAATGTTGGCGATGTTGCTGCCGACGACATTACCGATCGCGATGGCGCCATGCCCCGAAGTCGCCGCCAGTATCGCAACAATGAACTCAGGCGCAGACGTGCCCAACGCGATGATCGAGACGCCGATTACCGCGGGCGAGATACGCTGTCGTCGCGCCAAAGCAATGGCACCTCGAACCAACAGGTCGCCGCCAAGAATCAGGTATACGATGCCGCCGGCGAGCTTGAGGACATCGACCGCTTCAATCATCTGGTTTTTGGTCGGAACCGACCTGCATATCGTCCATCAGCTCGTTGAACGATTCGGCCAGCAAGCTCAGCTCGTCCTCACCCGATACTTCGACTCTAACGCTACGTTCACCGCGCCTGATCCGGTCGACGACAGTCGTCAGCTCGCGCAAAGGTTTGGACAAATGAAACCCCATGAAGGTTCCAGCCAGTACCGCGAACGCGGCCAAGGCTAGTGCGAGATCGCCGAGCTCCTCGCGCAATTCATACACCCTGGCCAGTTCGACCTCTTCATCGATCTTCACGATCACCCCGCTTGGAGCCCGAGGCAGATGGCGAGTCGCCGCCCAGACTCGCACGCCGCGGTAGTCGCGCGTATCGCGGAACACGGCGTCGACCCGATTGAGCGCGGCCAGTACGTGTGCGGGTGCTTGCGATTTCGAATAGCTCAAAAGCTTGTCTGCGTCCCGGTGGCGAAGTGGATTGAGTACCGTTACCTGTCCGGGCGCAATCTCCGCTACGAGATAGAACTCGCCGCTAGACCCAAGTCCCGTGTAGTCGTCTGTCAACGCTAACACATCGTCGGTGTTCACCACGCTTTCCAATATGCCAACGACCTCATCGTTCAAAACGAGCTTAGCGAGAATGATGACATCGATTCCGCCTCGCTCACGCTCGTGAAAACCCGAGAACTGCACATCCTCTTCAACGCTTTGGACGGATGGTCGCAAAGGGGCATCTGCCGCTCCGGATTGGGTGATCAGCCTGTTGTCTGCGTCATACAACGCCAGCCTCGTCATGGTGCCCACGGCACGCTGCGCATCCCGCAGAATCCCCTGCATGGTGTTTCGCAGCTCGTCGGAGGGTCGTTCAACATACTGCTTGAGACTATCTCTGAGCTTGGTGCGACTGCTGATCAAGCGCACTTGATCGAACCAGCCGTCCGCGACGATTTTCAAGTCTTGTTGGCGCGCGGCGACGAGTGACTGTAGCTGGCGTACTGCTATCGACTGAAGAATGCCTGCAGAGGCATTATAGAATACCGCACCCAACACCAACATGCTGGCCAACGTAGTAGCAACAAATGCAAAGATGAGTTTGGTTCGAATATCCATTTCTTGAGTACTCCGTCTATCACGTTTACCGTTGTGAAGCACTTGATATAGGGGAGAACTTTGCAACCAGGAGAGCGTCGACGCCCGGTCGGCTTCACAACCAAGCTCAGCTTCGGCATCGGGCAGGCTGCCGAAGGCATCAAAAACAACGCATTCACTCTGTTCCTGCTGTTCTTCTACGTACAGGTGCATGGGCTTTCGGCGTCGCTCGCGGGCACAGCTTTGTTCATTGCGCTCATCTTCGACGCGGTGTCCGATCCCATCGCCGGTTACCTGTCGGATTCGTGGCGTTCGCGATGGGGGCGGCGCCACCCGTTCATGTACGCATCCGCCGTACCGCTTGCCATCGCCTTCTACTTCACCTTCGTTCCACCGGAGGGTTTGAGCCAATGGGGGTTGTTTGCCTGGCTGACGGCGTTCACCGTTCTGACCCGCGGGGCGATGACGTTGTATCACGTACCGCATCTCGCGCTTGGCGCGGAGCTGTCCGACGACTACGAGGAGCGAACGGCCATCGTGGCCTATCGCACGGCATTCAGCATCGTCGGAGGTTTGCTGGTTTATGCGTCCATTACCTTGTTTTTTGCCGAAAGCGAAGACGGCGCGCGCGGCCAGCTCGACAACGCCAACTACCCGCCGTTCGCCATCGTCTGCTCGTTTGTCATGTTGGCAACGATCTGGATTTCGGCCGCCGGTACCCACAAAGAGATTCCGCACCTGCCACAGCAGCAATCGGCTCAAGAGCGCCCGGGGCCGCTGGCCGTGTTCAGAGAAACCCGGCTAGCCTTACAGAACCCGAACTTCCGCTCGTTGTTCCTTGCGGTCCTCGTGTCTTTCGTGATGGCGGGCGTGAACGTGGCGCTCAATCTGTTCATGTTTACGTTTTTTTGGGAACTCGATGCGTCCGCGCTGCAGATCGTGCTGATCACCTACCCCATCGGCATATTGATCGGCACCCCGTTGACCCGCTATTTCCATCGCAGGTTCGACAAAAAACCGGCTGTTGTGTGGGGCACCGCTTGGTGGGCGACGCTACAACTGCTTCCGGTGACGTTGCGGTTGCTCGGCTTTTTCCCGGATAACGACTCGTTCTGGCTGATGCAAATTCTGGTCGGCGTCGCATTCGTGCAAGGTATCGGGGTGAGCCAGGGCGTGGTGTCGTTCGGGTCCATGGTCGCCGACATCGTGGACGATCACGAGCTCAAAACCGGACGCCGGCAGGAAGGGATATTTTTTGCCTCCGTGTCGTTTGCCGGTAAAGCCACGTCGGGCTTTGGCGGGTTGATTGCCGGTATCGGACTCGACCTGATCAACTGGCCGACCGGGGCGGAGATTCGTACCGCCGCCGACGTCGCACCGGAGACCTTGACCAACCTGGGGTTGCTGTTCGGCCCCGGCGTCGCGGTTTTCGGCTTCACCGCGGTGTGGCTGTACACGCGCTACCAACTAAATCGCGAACAGCACGCCGAGATATTGCGGCAACTCAGAGTGCGCCGAGCGGAACTCGAGGCGACTTAGCTTTTGCGTTTGGGTTCTACCTTAGCGACTGTCAGCAACGACTCTACACAGTCGCGTATGGATTCGTCCAACGGCCGGAAGGTAACGGGCGTCACCGCGCGGATACGATCGTTACGCAATTCACAACCGGCCCATATGGCGCGCAGTTCTGCTTCTCGCGCCTGCACCCTCTCCGGAAACGGGTCGGTGACTTGCGGTGTAGCGTGTCTCAACTCCGGCAGCAGCCGATCGATGCTGGCACAAACATCCTCTACGTTGCGGGTATCGGTCGACCAAGCGATGTAGCGCTCGCCGTTCCGCACGTGCACGCTCTCGAGTAAGCCGATGTGAGATTCCGCATCGTCGCGCACATCCACGGTCATCCATGGCCGGTACGCACCGGTCTGCTGGTATTCGCCTAAAAGCATGCCCTCGATGATGTGTTGCCACGGGCCCATGTTCTTCTGATGCGGCGACTGAATGGGCCCGACGTTGTCCGCCGGGCAACAGGTGATGGCGTCCCAATCGCCGTTGGCGGCGGCGTCCGAGAATGCGTGCTGGGCGATGACCTTGCCCATGGCATACCCGTGGCCTCGTTCGACCGTCCGCTTGGGGCTCTGTTCATCGG
>CBDTZM010000271.1:0-4028 GCA_965364915.1 uncultured Pseudomonadales bacterium
GAATCTCAGTGACATCGAGGCCAAATACGGAGACGTGTGCACGTTGGCGCAACTCGAGAAAACGCTGACCTGAATTAACCGCTGGCCAACACCACCTTGCCGATCACTACCTCGTTGCCGGGTCCAGGCCGTGCCGGAACGTTTTGCGCCAGCACGAGCGAACAAACGGCAAAGCTCGTCCCGATCAGAAACACCGCGGCGTCTGATACCACCCACACCAGCCCGAGCGCCGCCGGTACGACCACCGCAGCGATGTGGTTGATGGTGAATGACACGCCTGCGCTGGCGGCGAGGTCGGCGGGATCGGCGATCTTCTGAAAGTACGTAATCATCGCGATGGCAAGCGCGAAAAACATGTGGTCGACGATGTATAGACCCGCCGCGACATAGGCATTCTCAACGAACGCATACCCGGTAAAGACGACGATCAACCCGACGTATTCGATAGTCAGCGCCGTGCGTTCGCCGATACGGCGAATGATCACACCGATTTTTTCGGCGAACAGCCAGTTGAACGCGTAGTTGATCAGGAACAGCACCGTCACCTGGGCCGCGCTGTAGCCAAACTTCTCGACCATGAGAAACGCGGCGAACACCATGAAGATCTGCCGGCGGGCGCCCGAAAAGAACGTGAGCGCGTAGTAAAGCCAATAGCGCTTACGCAAGACGATGTGCTTGTGTTGTTGGATCTTGCTCTTGAAATGCGGAAACCCTAGCCACATGAGCACCGCAATACCCGTGCAGATAGTGCCGGCGATCAGGAAGTTCCAGAGGTAGTCGAGGCCGAGGATTTCCAAACAAATCCACAAAATCCCGTAGACGACGAGCGAGGTCACCGCACCCACCGAGATCAACTTGCCGAGAACTTGCGGCGCTTCCTCGTGCGACAACCACTGCAATGAAAGCGATTGCTTGACGGCCTCGAAATAGTGGAAGCCAATCGACATCAGCACCGTCGTGAAGTAGAGGCCATACACGGTCGGGAAAAACCCCGCCAGCGCGACGCCAATACCCAACACCGCAAGCGCCAACACTGCAAACGTCTGCTCTTTCAGGATGAGCAATACGAATACCGTGGTGAACGCCATGAACCCGGGGACTTCGCGCAGGCTTTGCAGTATGCCGATCTCGATGCCGGTGAACGCGGCACGCTCGACGACGAAGTTGTTCAACAAGGCAGACCACGCATTGAAGGCGACGGGCATGGCTATGCTCATCAATATCAACAACGCAATGGGCGTTTGCCACGCGCGAGATCGCCACGCAACAAGCAACGGCGTGTCAGAAGGCATCAGGGTTTTACCGAACTTCCAAACCGCCTATTCTACACGCATGCAAGAGACCCAACCGAACGTCGACCCGCGCGCACAAGAAATACAAGAAATTCGCCAAGCTGTGCGAACGCTCTGCGCCAAATTCGGAGAGAACTATTGGCTCGAACTGGATCGAGTCGCCGGCTACCCAACGGAATTCGTCAAAGAACTGACACAGTCCGGCTTTCTCACGGTGCTGATCCCCGAGGAGTACGGGGGCGCCGGGCTAGGTGTCTTCGAGGCCGCCGTGGTCATGGAAGAAGTCTGTCGATCCGGTGCCCACGCCGGTGCCTGCCATGCCCAGATGTATGTCATGGGTTCGGTGTTGCGGCACGGCAACGACGAGCAGAAAAAAGCCTACCTACCGAAGATTGCCGCGGGCGAGCTGCGCCTGCAGAGTTTCGGCGTCACCGAACCGACTACCGGCACCGATACCACCAGCCTCAAAACGACGGCCCGCAAAGAGGGTGACGTCTACGTCGTCAACGGCCAGAAAGTGTGGATCAGCCGCATCCAGCACACTGATCTGATGGTGTTGCTCGCTAGGACCACCGCGAAAGAGGAAGTATCGAAGAAGACCGAAGGCTTGTCGGCATTCATCGTCGACGTCAACGCAGCGGAGGGTAACGGTCTCGAGATTCGGCCGATCGAATCGATGATCAACCACCACAGCTGCGAGCTGTTTTTCGACGATCTACAGATTCCGGCGGCCAATCTGCTCGGCGAGGAAGGCAAAGGCTTTAAGGTGATACTCGACGGCATGAACGCCGAGCGTATTTTGATTGCCGCAGAGTGTATCGGCGACGGACGCTATTTCATCGACAAGGCGACCGCCTACGCCAAAGACCGGACGGTCTTCGATCGACCCATCGGCCAGAATCAAGGCATTCAGTTTCCCATCGCCCGGTGCTACGCCGAGGTGGAAGCGGCAGCGTTGATGGTGGAGAAAGCGGCCAATCTCTTCGATGCCAATCAACCCTGCGCCGCGGAAGCCAACATATCCAAGCTGTTGGCATCGGAGGCTTCTTGGCGGGCCGGAGATGTGTGCATGCAGACCCACGGCGGCTTCGCGTTCGCCAAGGAGTACCACATCGAACGCAAATTCCGCGAGACGCGGCTCTATCAAATAGCGCCGATCTCCACCAATTTGATATTGAGCTACGTCGGCGAACACGTATTGGGGATGCCGCGGTCGTTCTAGGGGTAGAATCAACACGAATTTGATTTCTACTTTTGGAGGGGGAACGGCCATGGGACCACTGTCAGGACTGAAAGTCATCGAACTGCAGGGCATCGGCCCGGGCCCATTCTGCGGCATGATGCTGGCCGATATGGGTGCCGAGGTAGTGCGCATCGACCGTGCTTCTTCGGCCGGGCAAGCGGCTCGGGGCATCGACATCCTGGCTAGAGGCCGCAAGAGCATCGCCGTGGATCTCAAAAACCCCGACGGCGTTGCAACCGTGCTGAAGCTCATCGACCAAGCCGATGCGTTGATTGAAGGATTTCGACCCGGCGTCACCGAACGGCTCGGAATCGGACCCGATGTCTGCCTCGAGCGCAATCCCCGTCTAGTCTACGGCCGCATGACCGGCTGGGGACAGACCGGTACGTTGGCCGAAGCCGCGGGACACGATATCAACTACATCTCGCTCACCGGCGCGCTGCATGCCATCGGCGAGAAGGGCGGCAAGCCCGTTCCACCCCTCAATTTAGTCGGCGATTTCGGCGGCGGCGGCATGCTGCTGGCGTTCGGCATTGCCGCAGCCTTGGTCGAGCGCGGCACTTCCGGCAAAGGCCAAGTGGTGGATGCCGCCATGACCGACGGCTCTGCACTGTTGATGAATGGCGTATTCGGCATGATGAACACCGAACACTGGGTACATGAACGCGGCAGCAACATGCTGGACAGCGGTGCGCATTTCTACGGTACGTACGAAACCCAAGACGGCAAGTACATCTCGATCGGCTCCATCGAGCCGCAGTTCTATGCGCTGTTGTTGGAAAAGTCGGGCTTGGATGCGATTAACGACTTGCCGCGACAGATGGAACGCGCCGAGTGGCCGGCCGTGCAAATGCAACTGACCGAGATTTTCAAGACCAAGACTCGCGACGAGTGGGACGAGATCATGCTGGGCACGGACATCTGCTACGCGCCGATCCTCGATTTCAACGACGCCATTAACCATCCCCACAATCTTTCGCGCGACACGTTCGTCACCGTCGACGGTATCCATCAGGCTGCCCCGGCTCCGCGATTCAGCCGCACGCCACCGGAAACACCGGCCAGCGCGGTGGCACCGGGCGCTCAGACCAACGAGGTGCTGAGCCAGTTCGGCTTCGACGATGGCGAGATTGCGGCGCTGCGCGATTCAGGCGCTGTCGTTTAGTCGTCTCCCTAAACCGGCATGGCCTTAGAGGCAACATGCTGACCTGTACCTGGGCGCCAACCGTATTCCAAGGCACACAAGTCGTGGATCACTCACCGCCGGCCGTCATGCCTGCAGGAGGAGATCTGCACGCGGCGACCGTCGGTTTCGCGCAAAGAGTCGAAGCGCTCGGCATCAGCCACATGTTGGTCGCGCAACGATGGTGGGGCAGCGGCGAGGAGATCGAGGCATCGTCCCTCGACTGTCTCGCCATGACGGCGTACTTTGCCGCGCAAACCTCCACACTCAAGCTCGTCACGGCCGTTCATCCGGGTTTCTTTCAACCCAC
>CBDTZM010000272.1:0-4022 GCA_965364915.1 uncultured Pseudomonadales bacterium
CAACGCGTGAATGCGCTGAATCGTTTCATCGACGATGTTTACCACGACCAAAACGTACTCGACGACAACATCGTCCCGCGAGCGTATATCGAAAGTTCGAAAGAATTTCGTCCCGAGTGCATCGGCGTCCATCCACCCCACAACGTCTGGGCGCACGTATGCGGTTCCGATTTGGTCCGCGACATAGACGGTTGCGTATACGTGCTGGAAGACAACTTGCGAGTCCCGAGCGGCGTGTCTTACATGCTGGAAAATCGGGAGGTCATGAAGCGTACGTTCCCTGAGTTGTTTGAGAACACCGTGATATTTCCGGTCGACGACTATGCGGATCAGTTGGCAGCGATGCTGCGCAGCTTGAGTCCTCGTAAGCTAAAATCGCCACAAATCGTCGTGCTGACCCCCGGCATCTACAACTCGGCGTACTTCGAACACGCCTACCTGGCACAAGCCATGGCCGCGGAGCTGGTCGAAGGCACAGACTTGGTGGTCGGCCGCGACGACTTCGTCTACATGCGTACGGTTGAAGGGTTGGTGCGCGTGGATGTTGTCTACCGGCGTATCGATGATCTATTCCTTGATGCCGAGGCGTTCAACCCCGATTCGAACCTTGGCGTGCCCGGCCTCATGCGGGCATGGCGCGCGGGCAACGTCGCGTTAGCCAACGCTCCGGGCTGCGGCGTCGCGGACGACAAAGTGATCTACACCTACGTGCCCGACATCATTCGCTACTATTGCGGCGAACAACCGCTGCTGCCGAACGTACCGTCTTATCGCTGTGTCGAGAAAGATCAGCGCGACTACGTCCTGGACAACCTCGACAAGATGGTGGTGAAACCCGCCAACGAATCCGGCGGTTACGGCATGCTCATCGGCCCGCAAGCGTCGAAAAAGGAACGCGACAAGTTCGCGCGACAAATTCGCGCCAATCCCCGCAATTACATGGCGCAGCCGATGCTGATCCTGTCGACCGCCCCCACCCTGGTCGGCAACGATGTCGAGCCGCGGCACCTGGATCTGCGACCGTTCATCCTGTCGGGTAAAGATACCTATGTCACCACCGGGGGCCTGACGCGAGTCGCCATGCGCAAAGGCTCAACGGTCGTGAATTCCTCGCAAGGCGGCGGCAGCAAAGACACCTGGGTGGTCGAAGGCAATTGAGCCGCACCCTATCCAGCACTGCAAAGCGCACATATTGGCTCGGCCGTTATCTCGAGCGTGCCGAAAATACCGCACGACTCGTTTCCGTCAACGCCAATCTGCTCATCGATTTACCCGTACGACTGCCGCTAGGCTGGCAACCGTTAGTCGACATAACCGGCGCCCACGAGCTGTTTGCGGACATCTACGCGGAGCCGAGCGAGACCCATGTCGTGCATTTCTTGTTGAGCGATCTACGCAACAGCGGCTCACTGTTCAACTCGTTGACGTCAGCCAAGGACAACGCTCGAACACTCAGAGGCATCCTGTCACGAGAGGTTTTCGAGTACGTGAACGAGTTGCAGCTTTACGCCAAGCAAACCTTGTCCGAACCACTATCCAGAACGCGGCGCATCAAAGGCCTGTCGCGTGTGATGGAGATGATTCGGCAAATCGACGGGTTCCTTTCGGGCAACATGCTGCACGACGCGAACTGGAATTTTCTGCGTATCGGCAATTTCATCGAGCGAGCCGACATGCTGACCCGCATCGTCGACGTACGTTCAAGCGACTTGTTCGCCGACCAAGCGGGCTTGGAACCGTTTCAAGACATCCAGTGGCGCAGTGTTTTACGCAGTTTGAGCGCGATGCAGAGCTATAACACCACCCATCAGGAACCGATGAGTGACGCCTCCGTATTGGCCTTTCTATTCAAGCACCAAGATCTTCCGCGCTCCTACGTTCGCTGCCTGACCCAAGTGCGCAACTCTCTGCGATCGCTACCACGCAACGAGAAACCGCTGCGTGCGGTCAATCGCATGCGTCGCAACATCGCCGCGGAGGATGTCCGCGGCCTGCACGGGTCAACGTTGCACGAGTTCATCGAACGCTGTCAGACTGAACTAGCGCAATTGCATGACGCCATCGACAAGACTTACTTCGACTTCAAACCACGGCGTCCTAGAAAGGGGACATCATGATCAAGCTACACGGAATACTCGGCAGTAATTACTACAGCCTCACCAAGGCGGCATTGCTGGAGAAAGGCATGGCTTTCGAAGAGGTCCAAGCGCCACCGACCCAAGAAGGCGACTACCTGGAAAAAAGCCCGATGGGTAAGGTGCCTTGTATCGAAGTCGACGGTAAGTTTCTGTCCGAGTCGCTCGCCATCGCGGCATATCTCGAAACCATTCAACCAGAACCGGCATTGCTGCCTGCTGACCCGTTCGCGCGAGCCAAAACGATCGAGCTGATCCGCCATATCGAGCTCGATGTCGAGTTGGTTGCCCGGCGTTGCTTACCCGCCGCATTTTTTGGCGCTACCGCAAGCGAAGAGTTGCAGAGGTCCACCCAGAAAGGCTTGGCGAAAGGGATGCGGGCGGTGAACCGCCTGGTCGTGTGCGACCCATTCATCGCCGGGGCTGATTTTTCGCTGGCGGATCTTTATGGGTTTTACGGGCTGAGCTTACCCAACCAGATTTCGCAGAAGTTGTTCGGCGAAGACATTCTGGCCGACTATCCGGCATTACAGGCACTCTTGGACCAGTTGGCAGGGCGGGATAGCATTCGCGAGGTGGAAGCCGCTAAGGGCTAGCTAGGCCGCTTAAAACTGATTAGACGGAGGAAAGGTGATGCGAACGACAATTTTACTAGCGGGTCTAACCTTCGCGACGTCGGCATTCGCTGCGGCGTTGCCGACGGCTACGCCGGAAGCGGTCGGCATGTCGAGCGAACGACTCGCCCGAATCGCGCCGGTCATGCAGTCATACATCGACAAGGGCTTGATCGCCGGGGCGGTCACCGCGGTGGCACGCAAGGGTCGGCTGGTGCATTGGCAAACCCACGGGCAGATGGACGTCGCGGCCGGCAAACCGATGCGGGAAGACGCCATCTTTCGGATCGCCTCGATGACCAAACCCATCACATCCGTCGCCCTCATGATGCTGTGGGAACAAGGCGGTTTTCAGCTACGCGATCCGGTCTCCAAGTTTTTGCCCGAGTTCGCCGACCCGAAGGTGTCCACCACGCGCGACGCCAGCGCCGCGACCGGTGAATTGGTGGCCGTCGAACGGCCCATTCAGGTACGCGACATGCTCACGCATACGGCAGGGCTCGCCAACAACTACATCGGCAACGCCGCGCACTACCGTGCGTTCATGAGCCAACGCGACGGACTCGACCTGGCCGGGTACATCCAACGCTTAGCGTCACTACCGTTGAACTACCAACCCGGTACCGCTTGGGAGTACTCCGCGGCCACCGACGTCGTGGGGCGCCTGGTCGAGGTCATCTCCGGCATGACGTTGGACGCTTATCTGAAGGAACGCATTTTCGAGCCGCTGGGCATGCCTGACAGTCACTTCTTCATGGACGACGATAAGGGCGGACGGCTCGCCGCTCAGTACACGCCCGGCGAGGACGACTTCAAAATCGTGCTACAAGATCCTGGTTCCAACGAGAGCCGATGGATCAACGGGCCCAAAATTCTCTATCGCGGCGCGGGCGGCATGGTCTCCACCACCCACGACTACCTACGCTTTCAGCAAATGGTGCTGAACGGCGGCGAGCTCGAAGGGGTTCGCTTGCTGGCGCCAGCGACCGTCGCCTTGATGATAGAAAACCACACCGGCGATCTGCCGCTGTGGTTACCGGGCCCAGGCATGGGTTTCGGGCTGGGTTACGGCGTCGTGGTTGACCGTGGCGCCGCCGCGACACCGTTGTCCGAGGGTGCGGCCTATTGGGGCGGCGCCTACTGCACGATTTCCTGGATCGACCCAGCCAAGCAGATCGTGGGCGTGCTCATGACCCAGGTGCGACCCTACACCCATCTGAACGTCAGGCAGGATTTTCAGGTTCTGGTTCATCAGGCCATCGTCGAATAGCCG
>CBDTZM010000273.1:0-4022 GCA_965364915.1 uncultured Pseudomonadales bacterium
GTCGGCGGTTAGGTAGCCCTGTAGAAAACTCACGACGTCGGGGCCGGTAAAGGTCAACACCCCAACATCGTCCAGCGTGACGATGCCGCGATCTTCACCCCCCCCTCGGGACACCCCGTCGCGAGGCAATGTCTGCCACTGACCACGTAACATGACTGACGCGCTCCTATAGGATAGGTGGATGATTGTTGCCTGCATTGTTGATAGTGTCGAGCGATGGTTGAAGTTGGGAGAAGCGACGAAGGCAGGCTCTATTGGCGCAGTCGCCGGGGCATGTTGGAGCTTGAACTCGTGCTGGTGCCGTTTTTACGGGAGCGCTACCCGCACTTGCCGCCCGATCTGCAATGCATGTATGCAGAACTTCTGGAGTGCGAGGATTGGCAGATCTTCGATTGGCTGCAAGGCCGCTCCCAGCCGGAACGATCATTGATGCAACAATTGATCGAGCGCATCAATGCCATCGATGACGGAGGCTGACGCAAAGGACGTCGTGATTAGGCCGGGTCGTCTCAGGCGCATCGCCCATTCGGCTTATGCTTTGGCGGCGCTATTCGGCGGTTGGATTTGGTTCGGCAACACGGGTGCTGTTTTGCTGGGAACCTGGGTGTTGCTGGGCTGGCCGCGCGACCTGATTTGCATAGAGCTACCAGAGCGTCCGCACTTCGTCAAACTTGGCCGTCTCGCGATCACCTGGGGTGAGGGATTTGCTGGGCTACGAAAACGCCAACGGTTGTATCGAGATGAAGTGTCACCGGAAGCGTTTGCGCGGTTACGTCGCGAGATGATTCGAAAATCAGGCGCGCGGGCGTAGCAACTCCAGATGTTCGACCGATCCCGGGAATAGGATGGTATCGGTTGCGTGTTCGGCACTGTCGGGATAATCGAGATTGAAATGCAACCCTCGGCTTTCCTTGCGCAGTAGCGCAGAGCGCACGATGAGCTCGGCAACGTGGATGAGATTTCTGAGTTCGATGAGATCGTTGCTGACCCGATAGTGGCTGTAGAACTCGTTGACTTCCTGTTTCAAGAGATCGATGCGGTGTTGCGCGCGTTGCAACCGCTTGCTGGTTCGCACGATGCCGCCGTAGTCCCACATGAATCGTCTGAGTTCATCCCAGTTGTGCGCGATGATGATGTCTTCGTCCGAGTCGGTCACTTGGCTTTCGTCCCATTGGGGCACATCGGTAGGTTCGAAAGGTGCGTCGAGCTGCGTGCGGATACGCTCTGAAGCCACGTGGGCGAACACCAAGCACTCCAGCAACGAGTTGCTTGCAAGACGGTTAGCACCATGTAATCCGGTACAACTCACTTCGCCGACGGCAAACAGTCCCGGGATGTCGGTTTGTGCGTGCCGATCGACTACCACGCCGCCGCACGTGTAGTGCGCAGCAGGGACCACCGGAATTCGCTGGCTCGTGAGATCGAAGCCGAATTCCTTGCAGCGTTCCAGAATGGTCGGAAAGTGCTCGTGGATGAATGCATCCGGCCGGTGACTGATATCGAGATACACGCAATCGGCGCCTGAGCGTTTCATCTCGTGGTCGATGGCTCGAGCGACGACGTCGCGCGGCGCTAGCTCTGCGCGTGAATCGAAGCGCTCCATGAAGCGTGTGCCGTCTTCCAGGGTGAGAACGCCGCCTTCACCTCGAACGGCTTCAGAGATGAGCAACGACTTGGCATGCGGATGGTACAGACAAGTGGGATGGAATTGATTGAATTCCATGTTGGCGACTCGGCAACCGGCGCGCCAAGCCATGGCGATGCCATCCCCCGTGGAGCTGTCCGGATTGCTGGTGTACAGGTACACCTTGCTTGCGCCCCCGGTCGCCAAGATGATGAATCGCGCTTGAAATACTTCCACGTGGCCCGAGCTTTGATTGAGTACGTAGGCGCCTGCGCAACGATTGGCGAAGCGCCCGAGTTTCGATAGGTTGATGAGATCGATCGCGACGCGGTCATTGAAGAGTTCGATGTTAGCGTGATCGAGGACCCGATTGGTCAATGCCTCGGTAATGGCTTTGCCGGTCGCGTCTGCTACGTGCAGCACGCGGCGGTGCGAGTGGCCGCCTTCGCGGGTGAGGTGCAATTCATTGCTGAGCTCGTCGAAGCTGACGCCTCGCGCTTGGAGTTGATGGATGGCCGCTGCCGCATGGGTAACGGTGAATTCGACGATCTGCTCGTCGCACAACCCCGCGCCGGCAACCATCGTGTCGTGTATGTGCGCCGTCACGCTATCGTCGGGATCGGTAACGGCAGCGACCCCACCTTGCGCCCAGTGGGACGAACCCGATTCAATCTCGCCCTTGCTCAGCACCGTTACGCGCGCATACGGCGCTAGATCCAGGGCGGCGGTCAAACCCGCTGCGCCGCCGCCGATCACTAGAATGTCCGTGGAGAACCGTTGGCTCATGGAACGATAATTAGTCAGAGGTTCCCTAGTATAAGCGCATGGTTCCCGGCAGAATATCGCCCCCATTTAGACCAGCTAGAGCAGTTTATTGGCCAAAGATACCGACCGGGAGTTGGTGCGCCGCGTTAAACAAGGAGATCGAGTCGCCTTCGATCTGCTCTTCAGTCGTTACCAGCACAAGATATTGAGCTTGATAGGTCGTTATGTGCGTAACGCCGACGAAGTCGAGGATGTGGCCCAGGAGGCGTTCATCAAAGCGTTTCGAGCGCTCCCGCGATTTCGTGGTGATAGCGCCTTTTATACCTGGCTGTATCGGATCGCGATCAACACCGCCAAAAACCACCTGGTCGCGCGCAGCCGCCGTCCGCCTGGCCAAGACGTGGATGTCGACGATGCGCAGTATATGGATGGCGCGGATCAGTTGCGGCAGGGGGAAAATCCCGAGGCCTCGCTGGCGCGCGACGAATTGTCGGCGGTGATCGATGATGCCATATCGATGTTACCCGACGACTTGCGCAGCGCGGTAACCCTTCGGGAGTTCGATGGTCTAAGCTATGAGCAGATTGCCGAGATCATGGACTGTCCCGTGGGTACGGTAAGGTCCCGTATATTCAGGGCCCGGGAGGCGATCGACGAGCGAATTCGACCGTTGTTGGATCGTTGAACTCGGGATACGAGGGGAGTCGGCTTAGAAATGAACGAAAATGGACGAAACAGGTCCATACATTGGCGATCTAGGTAACAAAGAGATGTCCGAAAAACTACGAGAGTCGCTATCGGCCGTCATGGACGGTGAAGCGGACGAATTCGAATTGAGACGTGTACTCAACGAGATTGATCAGGATCCTGAACTGCGCGCATTATGGGATCGTTATCACGAAGCGTCGGCGGCGCTCAAGCGTGAGCGTTCAAGAGGTTCGGGTCAGCTGCGCGATCGAGTGTGGGAAGCCTTGGACGGCGGCCAGATGGGTGCAGAGGGTGCGTCAGATACTCAGACCGACGTCACCATCAAGTGGCAGTCGAGGCGTCCTCGGTGGGGTCGTGCTACCGGAATTGCCGTTGCCGCCACGGTGGCGTTAGCGGTCGTTGTGGGGACCGACGTGTTCGACTCACAAGAATCCACGAACCCACGCGAGGTTGCGGGGGTTGAGATATCGCTCGAGGGACCGACCTATCAACTGCGCAACGAGATTTCCGCGAGCGACATACAAAGGGTGGATGCCCGTATGATGTTTCATGTGCAGCAAAAAGCCATGAATCGCGCAGACCTGTCATCGTTTGCCAAATTTCTGATGTACGAGGAAACTTCCCGGAAACCATGAGGCACTACCTTGCCCTAACTGCACTCTTGGCAGTGGCCGTACCCGGCCACGCTGCAGAGGCAGTGCGTCCGGAGGTTTGGCTCGACGATATGAATCGGGCATTTCGAGACCTCAACTACGATGGCGTGTTCAGCTATTTCACCGGCTCTGATCTTGCCAGTCTGCGGGTCCCGTGATATAAGCGCTCGGTCAGCAGACAATCGTCTTCCTGGCTGCTCAACCACAATGTCACCCCGTAACAGGACATGATGCTTTTTGGTAAGCACTTCTATGCTATCAGCCTGTAACTT
>CBDTZM010000274.1:0-4016 GCA_965364915.1 uncultured Pseudomonadales bacterium
CTCGTCGCCGGCGTACTCGCAGTCGCGTCGCGGTGCAACCTGCCGATAGCGGTGGCGCTGGTCTGGATCACCAACCCGCTGACGATGGCACCCATGTTCTACTTCGCCTATGGGCTCGGTGCGTGGATGCTCAACATGCAACTCGAGGTCCAAGCCATCGAACTCAGCTTCGATTGGCTACTCGACAATTTGGACACCATCGGCTATCCGCTGCTGTTCGGCTCTTTGCTGTGCGGATTCATCGGGGGCATCACGGGCTTTATCGTGGTACGTGTATCGTGGCGTATGCATGTCATTCGGCGTTGGAAGGAGCGGCGCGCCAGCCGCAAGGTGCGACGCGAGACCAAGGCTAGCTACGACTAGTGCAGACCCTCTACGGGATTCTGTTCCGTGGCCCGCCGTGCCGGCAGCCACGCCGCGAACAGGCACAACAGCCACGACATCCCACCGATGATCCACAGGTCTTCGAGCAAGATTCGCGAAGGCACCGACACGAAATACGAGCCTTCGAGCAGACGAAACCCGAACCAAGCTTCTACGGTGGCAACCAACGGCCCGATGTTGGCGGCCACCAGCACACCGAGCAGCAATCCAATGACGATCCCCAATGAAGCGATCACGATGCCTTGTAGTAGAAAGATGCGCTGCACTTCCGTGGCGGTGGCCCCCAACGTACGCAGAATGGCAATGTCGGCCTGCTTATCCTGAACCACCATCGTCTGGCCAGAAACGATGTTGAACCCGGCCACGGCCACCACCAACAGCAGGATGAGAAACATCAATACCTTCTCGATCCTCACGGCTTGGAACAACTCTCCGTAACTCTCCGTCCAGGTCACCACCTCCGGTGCGATATCGCGCCAGCGACGTGCAAAGCCATCGGCCTGCATGGGGTCGGCCAACTGCACCCGTATGCCATCGGTACCTATGCGCGCGCGTTCCGCGTTGGAGAACGCTTCTCGCGCGACCAACACCAACGTGTAGTCGAAGTCCGCGCCGATCTCGAACGCTCCGGTCAAGCGAAAGCGTTTCAACTTCGCCCGCACGGAACCGTTGACGGATTCTGAAACCACCAACATCACGTCGTCGCCCAACAGCAAACCGAGATGGGTCGCAAGCTGCACCCCCATGACCATGCCGCCTGGTTCGACGAGCGCTTCGGTGAGCGTCGAGACGATCATGTTGTCGGCCACTTGAGCAAGCCCGCGCGCCCCAGCAGCATCGAGCCCGAATATCGTGACGGGGTTTACCGCGCCGTTTTTCGTCACCATGCCAGCCGCATCGAAAAATCGGTAGGCGGACGTCACGTCGGCGTCCGCGGTGACCGCGGCCAACAGGTCGTCGGAATCACCCGGGTTCAGCAACACGGCGTGAGGCACGGTACCCAAGATTCGCGTGCGCAATTCGGCATCGAATCCGTTCATCACGCTGACCACCACCGTCAACACCAACACCCCGAGCCCAAGACCGGCTAGCGACACCCACGTGATGAAGCGGGCGTAGTGATTGCGTCCTCCCGTGAGGTAACGCGACGCGACGTAGAGAGCAACACTCATGACAACACCGTCAACGTGCCACCGTCCAAGCGCAACACGCGATGCATACTGTCCACCATGGCTTCGTCGTGGGTGACCATCACAAATGCAACACCGGTTTCATCACTCAAGCGGCACATGAGTTCGAACACTTGACGGGCGTTGTCCTTGTCGAGATTGCCGGTGGGTTCGTCGGCCAATATCACCCGCGGAGCGCCAACCAGGGCCCGGGCGACCGCGACCCGCTGCCGTTCGCCACCCGACAATGCGCCCGGACGGTGCGTCGTGCGTTCCGCCAGGCCTACCAACGTCAACGTCTCGACGGCAGCGTCCATCGCTTCGTGGGGCGACGTGCCGCCAAGACGCAACGACATGGCGACATTTTCGGCGGCGCTGAACTCGGGCAACAGGTGATGCAGTTGATAGACGAAACCCATGTAGCGATTCCTGATCGCGGCACGTTCCCCCACCATCGCCTTGGTAAGCGACTTACCCGCGATGGTGACATCGCCTGCATCGGGATCGTCCAGCCCGGCGAGTATGTGCAACAAGGTACTCTTACCGGATCCGGAACGGCCCAAGATTGCCACACGCTCGCCGCTTTCGATGACGCAGGAGGCGCCCGTGAGCACCTCGATACGTTCGCTGCCTTGTTCGAAGGTCTTGTACAGATCGCGCGCCTCGAGAATCGGCTCACTCATGGGCGAGCACCCGGCTCGGGAGCAATCCGGCGGCTCGCCAGGCCGGATACAGCGTGCTCAGCACGCAAAGGACAAAGGCGGTCAACGCGATATTGACGATGTCGGACGAGCGGATTTCCACGGGTAGGTAGTTGACGAAATATTGATTCATCAGATCGAGCGTGAAACTCGAGTTCACCCAGGCGAACAATCCGGGCAGCGCCGTAGCGATGCCGATACCCACCCCAATTCCCAACCCGGTACCAATGGTACCGATCACCACGCCCAACACGACGAAGCTACCCATCACCGTGGCGGTGCGCGCCCCCAATGTCTTGAGGATCGCTACATCCGCGCCGCGCTGCTCCACCACCATGACCAACGTCGATACGAGGTTGAAGGCAGCGACGCCTACCAGGAACGCGAGCAAGACGAACATGGTGGCCTTTTGCATGCCAATCGCCTGGTAGAGATTGCCGTGGGTGCGCATCCAGCTGCGCGCAAACACTCGATCCAGGCCCAGCAGCGCGAGGCTTTCACGGGCGGCCTGCGTCGCCATAAACAGATCGTGCAGCTTCAACTGATAGCCGTGGACCTTCGCGCCCAGACGAAATAACGTTTTGGCATCATCGATGTGCATGTAGGCGCCACGATTGTCCAGATCGGACTCTGAGCGCATGAGGTCGATCACATCAAAGCGCTTTTGTCTTGGAAACAATCCAGCCGGCGTGACCGTTGCCATCGGCAACACGATCGTCACCTTGTCTCCAACATCGATGCCCAGTTGCCGCGCCAGGCGCTCTCCCAAAATCAAACCGTACGTGCCGGGTGCCAAATCAGTCAACTCGCCGTGCACGAGATAGCGGTCGAGATCGGAGACGCTGCGGTATTGGTCGGGGTCGATACCCGTCAGCAGCACGCCTCTCACCTTGTCGCCGCTCGCGGCGAGGCCCGCGCCTTGCACGACCGCGGTTGCGGACGCCACCGCCGCCAGTCCGACCAGAGCGTCAAGGTCTTCGACGCTCGGGGTTAGCGGCTCGCGTCCATACAGACTCAGGTGCGGCAAAACGCCGAAAACCCGTTCACGTAGCTCGCGCTCGAAGCCATTAACGACCGAAACGACGATCACGAGTACCGCCACGCTCAACGCGAGGCCGCAGATCGCAATGAAGCCGATGGTCGAGACTGAGCTTTGGCGTGCGAACGCATAACGCATACCAACGTTCGTGGCGACGGAATTGAGCACGGTTACCTGTTATTGCCTGGTTGGTTTTGTATGGTAGCAGGCGCTGAAATGTTGTTTTAGCCACGTCCCCGTCGCTTTGCCAAGTGCGTCACTCATGCTGTGCTGAGCGGGTCTCTGCACAGCAGAGGCGTCTCTGAGGGCAGAGGCGTCTCTGGAGACAGAGACGGGGCTAGCGTTTGCTAGATTCGCAGAGATCCGGGTTGCCGCCACAAATCTCACACTCGGCATCGATCCCCAGCGCTTGCAGCCCGCCGCAACTTCCCGTGATAGGCCTGCGTCCGAAGGCGACGCCAATCGCCATGCCGCCCACGATTGTGAGCATGATCAGAAACGCCAACAACAACGTCACTGCGGATCTCGGAGGTAGATTGCCATCGGCGCAGTATAGCGTTCTTCAAAGCCGGCTTCTCGTCGCACGATCATGAACACCGCGAGCCGCTGCGAGTCTGCGAAGCGCAGTCCCGCTTCTGGACCCAACACGCTCACCAGCGTTGCATAGCCGTCGGCCAGTTGCGCACTTGCTGCGACCACGGTCACCGAGGCCAGGTCGTGATC
>CBDTZM010000275.1:0-3992 GCA_965364915.1 uncultured Pseudomonadales bacterium
GCGGTGCGTCCTTGAGCGTGTAGTTGCCTGTCAGCGTAAAACCGCCTGCGTCTTCCTCCACTTCGATCTCGGCCTCGATCTGCTCGCCGAGACTCGCCCCTTCCACGAGCAGGCTGCCACGCCCGAGCCACTGACCTTTTTTCAACAACATCAGGTGCATCCAATGTGGATCGGCGCGGCGATCGGATCCATACAACGTGGATCTTTGTTGCGCGCGTTATTCACATAAGTCGACACGGGAATCGCATCGAGCGCCATCGGCAACTGTGAGGCGAAAACGTCGGCCAGCTCCGCGCCGTCGATCCCCCGATCTAGCCAACGATGAGCATCGCCGAGCGACAACATGACAGGCTGACGGCGATGGACGAATTCCAGGGCCGCGTGCGCGGCCGTCGTCATGACCGTAAAACTCTCGATCGTCTCTCCCGTGTCCCTGTTGCGCCATCGGTCCCACAACCCAGCGAGCAGCATGCCTGAGTGTTCGCTCGGCGTAATGAAAAACGGGAGTTTCTGAGCTCCTGCTGCTTTTTGCCATTCATAAAAGCCGGAGATGGGGACGACACAATGACGCTTCTTGAACGGTTCCTTGAACGCCGGACTCTTGTGAGCCGTCTCGGATTTGGCGTTGAACATGCTGTACTTCGTCGAGGGCGCCTTCGCCCAATAGGGCGTTAGCCACCACCGCATCGGCACTAGCTCCGGCTCGCCGGCTTCGTCGAGCCGCAACACCGTGACCGTTTCGGTGGGCGCCGTGTTGAAGTTGTCCGGGCCCGGGTGCTGCATGCCGACCAGTTCCATCAACAAGGTCGACAAGGGGTCTGTAGAAACGTTGAAGCGTCCGCACATCGCTAGAGCAGGCTCTTGATCTCGTCCATCTCGGCAGCACTCAAGCGCCAATCTGCCGCTGCCTGAACATTGCTTGCAACCTGCTCCGGCGTGGTCGCCCCAGCGATCACCGAGGTGATGACCGGTTGGCTCAAGAGCCACGCAAACGCAAGATCCAGCAGTTTGTATTCGCGGTCTGCGGCGAACGCCGACAGTCGGTCGACGACGTCGAAGTTGCGATCGGTCATCGAACGTTTGGCGATGCGCTCTACCAACGCCATGCGCGATCCTTGCGGCGGCGGTTCATCGCGCCGGTACTTGCCGGTCAACAAGCCGCTCGCCAACGGGAAGTAGGGCAACATGCCGATGTCATATCGTTCGCACGCCGGTAGCACCTCGTGCCGTACGGCCCGCTCGACGAGGCTGTAGTGATTTTGCGCTGTCACGAACGGCGTGTAGCCTTTGCTCGCTGCCGCCCAGTGCGCATCGGCAATCTGCCACCCGGCAAAGTTGGAGTGACCGAGGTAGCGTACCTTGCCTTCCCGGACCAGATCATCCAGCACGCTCAACGTCTCGTCGATGGGTGTATCAGCATCCGGCACGTGCATCTGGTACAGATCGATGTAGTCGGTACCGAGACGTTCGAGGCTGGCCTCGACCGCACGCCGCACGTGGTAGCGCGAGCCACCGCGATCTTGGCGGCGGTCGCTCATGGGGGAGCCGAACTTCGTCGCAATCACGACGTCCCGGCGACGCGCGCCGAGGGCCTCGCCCAACAACGTTTCCGAACGGCGCTCGCCGTATACATCGGCCGTATCGAAGAAGTTGATGCCGTGATCTAACGCCGCATCCACCACGCGCTGCGTACCGGTCGCGTCGACCCGCCCGCCGAAGTTGTTGCACCCGAGTCCGACCTCAGAGACTAAGAGGCCGCTGTTGCCTAGGCGTCGCTGCTCCATCGACCGCTACCCTCGATGTTTGCCAAGTTGCCAATCGACCGCGCCCAAGGCTTGCTCCGCGAACTCGACCGGCGCCGCCTCCAGCTGTGTCGCCATCGTGTCGTTCCAACGATTCAAGAATCCGAACATCGCAATCACGGCAACGATTTGGACGATCTGGCGCTCCGAGAAGTGTTCTCGAAGGTCGGCGAAGTGATCGGAATTCGACTCGTTGGGCACGGCACCCGCGGCAAGTGCCAGCGCCACCACCGCCTTCTCGGCCTCGCTATAGTTGGCGCTCGTCTCGGCGGTCAGAATGTCGTCGAGCTTTGCCTGTTCGGCACCCAGCCGGTGCGCGCTATGGGAGGTGTGTGCCTGGCAGTAAAGACACCCGGCGCTGACGCTGGTCGCGAACGCGATGAGTTGTACGAGGTCCCGCGGCAAGCTCTGCTCGCCGTCGGTTTGCTCCGGCGCCACTTCCGCCAGCATGGACAGCAACGGTTTGAGGTCGCCGCCGAACACGACGTTGGCGAGCATGGAGAACGCCACCGGTAGCTGCGGCATGTGCGCCATGGTCAGCATGCTATTCGGCACGAACCCCATGGCCGCCTTGGCGCCTTCGAAAACCGGCGCTAAGTCAGGCGTCTCGTCCATCGAACGCGGTGCTACGTGAGCCATGCGCTATCCTCCTTCTCCGAGCGTCCATCCATTCAACTGTTTACCGGGTCGGTCTGCAAGCCGCCTGATAACGGGCTTCGTTGCGTTTTGCGTCGTGATCCGCAATGCTTTCGAAAGTTGCGGCGTGTTGGGGGAACACATGTCAGAGGCGGCACAAGACGACTTTCGGCTAGAAACACGGGCCTGGCTCGAAGAAAACTGTCCGCCGGGCGCCAAAGGCGAAGGACAGACGCCGACCGGCAGCAGCAAGATCTCCATCACCGATCCGGACGTCATCCTGTGGCTCGAACGGGCGGCCGAAAAAGGCTTCACGGTCCCGACCTGGCCGGCCGAATACGGCGGTGCCGGGTTGACGACGCAGCAGTTTGTCGTGCTCGTGGAAGAACTGCGCCGGCTCGATGCACGGGCACCCCTCATGGGCATGGGCACCTCGCTCATCGGACCGACGTTGCTGGAATACGGCACCGATGCCCAGAAGGCCGAGCATCTGCCGAAGATCGCCCGCGGCGAGGTCGGCTGGTGCCAGGGCTACTCGGAACCTGGTTCCGGATCCGATCTTGCGAGCCTGAGCACGCGCGCCGTAGACAACGGCGACCACTTTGTCATCAACGGCCAGAAAATCTGGACCTCCGGTGCGCAATTCGCCGACTGGATTTTCGCGCTGGTGCGTACCGACCCGGACGTACCGAAACACCAAGGCATTAGTTTCGTTCTGCTGACCATGGACCAACCCGGCGTCACCGTTAAGCCGATCAAACTGATCAGCGGCAACTCGCCGTTTTGTGAGACCTTCTTCGACAACGCAATCGCCAAGAAAGACGACCTGGTCGGAGAGCTCAACAAGGGTTGGACCGTCGGCAAGCGGTTGCTGCAACACGAACGCTCCGGCATGTCGCAGTTGGTCGGCAGCCGCCCCCAAGATCCTGGGGCTGCATTGGAAGACGTCGCGAAATCGTACGCAGGGGTGGACAACGGCAAGATTGCCGATGCGGATCTGCGCCATCGAGTCGTCGTGCACAACATGAACAGCCGGGCATTTCGATTGACCCAGCGCCGCACCGTGCAGGAAGCCGATGACGGCAAGACGCCAGGGCCGGCCACGTCGATCTTCAAGATGTACGGCACCGAACTGCAGCAGGACAAATCGCAACTCATGTGCCAACTGCGCGGCACCCAAGGTGTGGGCTGGACCGGCGATAGCTTCACGCCGGACGATCTCGAATGGACGCGCAGTTGGCTGTCGACCCGGGCTGCTTCCATCTACAGCGGCACCAACGAGATTCAACGCAACATCATTGCTAAGCGGGTTCTGGGTCTACCCGACTAATTTCGGAGTGTCGAAACAGCCCCCAGTCGCCGACAAGCGACCGCACCGCTTCACCCACCACGGCATCACCGTGGAGGATCCGTATCACTGGCTGAAGGACCCGGGCTATCCGGAGGTCACCGATGCGGATGTGCTGGATTACCTCAACGCCGAGAACGCGTACTTCGAAGACTACCTTGGCCCGCACGCCGCCTTGGTCGACGAACTGTTCCAGGAGATCAAGG
>CBDTZM010000276.1:0-3989 GCA_965364915.1 uncultured Pseudomonadales bacterium
GTGAATCGTTCCTCGAACTTGTCCATGTCCACGCTCGCCTGCTGCCAAGGCGGCGTTAGACCGCTGTCCGGGTCGGGCACGTTGGTCCACTTGTCCAACAGGTCGAGATAGGGATTGTCGCCGCGTTGGTATCGATAGGGATCACCGGGTTTGATGTTGACATCGTTGTGTTCGAAGTTGATGAGCTTCGCCCTGTCTCGTGCGTAGCGTTTCGACAACAATCCTGCAATCGGTTCTTCGGGCGGGAAATACGGATCGCCGTAGTAGAAGTCGCGGTCCGCCATGGCCAGGCTCAAGACTTGATACAAGGTATGTATGTAACGGGCACTGTTGTAACCCATCTCTTTGACGTCGAGTTGTTCGAGAAGATTCAAGGCCTGCAGCATGACCGGGCCCTGCACCCAAGTGGTTAGCTTATAGACGTCGACGCCTTTGTAGTTCGTGCTGACCGGTTGTTCGGTATAGACCCGCCAATTAGCCAGATCCTCCATCGTGTGCAGACCGCCGAGGCTTTGGGAGCCGCGCACAAACTCGGCCGCGATATCGCCAGTGTAGAACCGTTTGTACGCTTCTTTGATGGCGTCTTCCCGTGACATGCCCGCTGCCAGCGCTTCACCCTCTCGCTCGACGAGCTTCGACAACATTGCCTTGAGGTCCGGCTGGCGAAAGATCTCTCCGGCGTGAGGCGCTTCGCGCGCTTCGCCTTCGTGGACGAGAAACAGGCGGCGCGAATCGGGCCATTGGCGAATCACGTCCTTCATGCGTTCGATGGAATCCGCCGTCTGCCCCTCCATCGGATAGCCCTCAGCCATTTCGATGGCCGGCGCCAACACCTCAGCGAGCGACATGCGGCCGTAGTCGGCAAGCATTACCATCAAACCCCCGGGCGTGCCGGGCGTTACGGCTGCCAGAGGCCCATACTCCGGCGGGTAGTCCATGCCCAGTGAGGCGAAAAACTCCGGGGTTGCGCCCGTCGGTGCGACGCCGAGCGCGTTGATGCCAATGACTTTGCCTTCGCCCGGGTGATAGATGAGTGCCTGAGTTTCACCACCCCAGCTCAAGACGTCCCACATCGTCGCCGTAGCGGCCAACATCGCGCAGGCAGCATCGACGGCATTACCCCCGCTCTCGAACATCTTGACACCGGCAGTCACTGCCAACGGCTTGCCGGTGATCGCCATCCAGTGCTTGCCATGCAATATCGGTTTGTTAGTGCGCGCCTCACCGTTGCCTGCGAACAAGGTCGCGACGAGCACCGCGATCACCACGGCTAACCGTTTCATTGATTTCCCCTCCCAAGGCCCCGCTTTGGGGTTGCACACGAACAATCCATCATAGACTATCTCACGTCATTCCACTCGTTCGACCCCCATGGCAGACCCTTATCTCACGGACAGTGACCTTACCGGCGGACAGCAAGCGATCCCGATTACGCTCATCGAGACCAGCGACTTCGATGCCTGGTTCGCAACACAATCGGAAGCGCAGCAACAATGGATCCAACGCAACAAGTTCAAGGCACTCGTAGGGGAACATTGTTGGCTGATCGGCGCGTCAGGCGTCCCCGATAGCCTGGCGGTCGGCTGGGATGGTGAGAACTCGCTCGCAACACTCGGCGGATTGCCTTTCAAGTTGGCCGAAGGACACTACTCGTTGAGTCAGCCGGCCGATGAACTGCAGCTGCTCGGGTGGGGTCTCGGCAGCTACCAGTTCAGCAAATACAAGATTCAGGAGCGTACGCCCGCGCAGCTTGTTCTACCGACACTCGCCAACGGCGACCGTCTCGACAATTTCATTAGCGCCATAGGTCTCGTTCGCGACCTCATCAACACACCCGCGGGGGACATGCTGCCATCTCATCTAGCCGATGAGGCCGCACAGGTGGCAGACACGCACAATGCCGACTGTCGTATCGTTGTTGGCGAAGACCTGTTAGCGGAAGGCTACGGCGCCATTCATGCCGTAGGCCGGGCCTCTGAGAACGCCCCGCGATTGGTCGACATCACCTGGGGCGAACCGGACGATCCGTTGGTTGTGGTCATCGGCAAGGGAGTGTGTTTCGACAGCGGTGGGCTAGACATCAAATCCGCCGCAGGCATGCGCAGCATGAAGAAGGATATGGGCGGCGCGGCCACCGCGCTTGGGCTCGCCCAGCTCATCATGTCGGAAGCCTTGCCCATACGACTGAGACTGTTGATTCCCGCAGCGGAGAACGCAATCTCTGGAAGCGCCTATCGTCCGGGTGACGTACTAAACACGTTCAAAGGCCTCACCGTGGAGGTTGACAACACCGATGCCGAGGGACGTCTGGTGTTATGCGACGCGTTAGCCTTGGCCGCGGCCGCCCAACCTGATCTGATTATCGACTATGCGACGCTCACCGGTTCCGCTCGATCCGCAGTTGGGGCTGAGATAGGCGCCATGTTCAGCAACGACGACGATGCGGCCAATGACATACAGCAAGCGGGCGTGGCTGTCGACGACCCGGTATGGCGCATGCCGCTGCACAAGGGTTACCGGCACATGCTCGACAGCAAGGTAGCAGATACGGTCAACTCAGCCAGTTCTCCCTATGCCGGTGCGATCACTGCCGCGCTGTTCCTCGAGAAGTTTGTCGACGACGTTCCATGGGTGCATTTCGACATCATGGCTTACAACACGCGCACGCGCCCGGGGCGACCGGAAGGCGGCGAAGCCATGGGTCTGCGTGCCGTGTTTCGCTACCTGGAAGACCACTACCGATCATGACTACGTTCAAAGAATTGGAGTCGGCGGCGGGCGGAACAACCCAACCGTTGGCAGAAATATTGAACGCACTGACCTACAACGACCAAGGGCTCATCGCGACCGTTGCGCAAGACGCTAAAACTCGCCAAGTATTGATGATGGCCTGGATGGACCGCACCGCCATAGAACGGACCCTGGCCGAGGGTTATGCTTGCTACTACTCGCGCAGCCGCAAGACCTATTGGCAGAAAGGCGAGAGCTCCGGCCACGTGCAAAAACTGGTCGAGTTGCGCTTCGATTGCGACGGTGACGCCATACTCCTGCTCGTCGAACAAACAGGCCCGGCCTGCCATACCGACCGCGACAGCTGCTTCTATCTGTTGGTGGAGGGGCAACGCGTACGGGTCACCGAGGACCCCGGTTGAACGCCATGGCACTCAGACTTCACAACACACTGTCGGGCAAGAAAGAGCTATTCGAACCGATCGACCCGCAACACGTCACGATGTATGTGTGCGGGCCAACGGTCTACAACTACGTGCATATCGGTAACGGTCGGCCTGCGGTAGTGTTCGACGTTTTGTTTCGACTGCTTCAGGTGCTCTATCCGAAGGTTTCATATGCCGCTAACGTCACCGACATCGACGACAAGATCAATCGACAAGCATTGGAAAACGGCGAACCCATCCAAGCGCTCGCCGACCGTTTCACCGACGCCTACAACGACGACATGCTAGCCCTCGGCATCCTAGATCCTGACGTACAGCCGCGGGCGACCAAGCACATCGCCGAGATCATCGAGATGATCACCACGTTGACAGACAAAGGGTTCGCCTACGAAGCGGATGGCCACGTACTTTTCCACGTTCCTGCCGACCCGGACTACGGCAGTTTGTCGAAACGATCGCTCGAAGATTTGTTGGACGGCGCACGCGTAGACATTGCGCCCTACAAGAGAGATCCAAAAGACTTCGTACTCTGGAAACCCTCTACGCCGGAGTTACCGGGTTGGGAAAGCCCATGGGGAATAGGCCGCCCCGGATGGCACATAGAGTGCTCCGCGATGATTCGCAAACATCTGGGCCTCAGTATCGACATTCACGGCGGCGGCTCCGACCTTACCTTTCCCCACCATGAAAACGAAGCAGCACAAAGCCGCGCAGCAAACGATAGCGCCGAATACGTACGTTACTGGATACACAACGGGATGTTGACGATGGGCCAGGAGAAAATGTCCAAGTCCGTGGGCAACATCGTCACCA
>CBDTZM010000277.1:0-3986 GCA_965364915.1 uncultured Pseudomonadales bacterium
TCTATGGCGATAGAGGTCGCCACAATCAAGGCATGAACAACCAGACGATACCGGACCGGTTCCCCGTCTTGGCAGACGACGGGCTTGTGCTGCGCGAGCTGACCGAGGCCGACCTGCCGGCGTGGTTTGCACGGCTTTCCGACTCGGAGGCGGCGGCGCTGGCGGGCGATCCGGTGGCAACGTCGATGAACAACGTTATCGAGGGCCTCAAGTACCATCAGCAGGCGTTTCGTGAGAAGGAGGGTCTGCGTTGGGCGATTGCGCTAGACTCGCAGCAGCCTGGCGTCGGCAGCATCGGGTTCGACAACTTCAATGACGACTACTCGCGCGCCGCCATCGGCGCGGCGATCGGGCGCGACCATTGGGGACTCGGCATCGCCACGCACGCAGGGCGACTGGTCTTGGACTACGGATTTTCGGTGCTAGGACTCATCGAGGTTTGGGCGGTGGTGTTGCCGGAAAACGTGCGCGTGATACGCGTCCTGAAGAAACTCGGCTTCACGCCTGGAAGCGATGCCGGCGCCACCGACCGGAAGATTGGTGATCGCACCGATACCCTCTTGTACTGCGTTACGACGCGAACTTAGGCGGTGTCGAGATGGCCCAGCCCTATTTAGATCAGCTGCAGGCATTGGTGAGCGAGTTTGCTTCGAGCCATCAAGAGTTAGCGTGCAAGCACTTCTTCAGTGGCGCCGCGCTCTATTGCAACGGACGGATCTGCGCCTCACTGACACCGAAAGGGCTTGCCTTCAAACTACCGAGTGCAAGATGCGAGGAACTGATCGCCAATGGCGAAGCTGAGGCGCTCCGCTATTTCGATAACTCGCCGATCAAAAAGGGCTATATTCTGTTGCCGGAGTACCGGGCGTTAGGGGCGGTCGAGTTGCGCGCCTATCTCGGGCACTGCACGGCGCATGCGGACTCTGCTGACACATAGCTGTCAGGAGTGTAGGCGCATAATCGGCATTGCCACCAACAAAGGAGAATGCTTATGAGCACTACGGGACGCTGCCTGTGCGGGTCCGTCAGCTACACCGCCGACGCTGTCGAAACCGACTTTCATAGCTGCCACTGTACGATGTGCCGCAAGTGGTCCGGCGGCCCGGGATTCGCCGTCGGCGTGGGCAGTGTGAGCTTCGACGGCGCGGACAACATCACGCGATTCGACTCGTCCGACTGGGCCGAACGTGGATTCTGCAAGCACTGCGGCACCAACCTCTTCTATCGCTTGAAAGAAGCAGATCATTACATCCTTTGGATGGGTACGTTCGACGAACAGGCAGCCTTTAAGCTCGCCGGCGAGATTTACATCGACGAAAAACCGGATGCCTACGACCTGGCAGGCGATCATCCGCGATTGACGGGTGCTGAATTTATGGCATCGTTGCAACAAAGCGACTAGTTGAACGACGTAGAGGTAGACATCGACCGGCAAACGCTCGCGAGAGAAATCCACAACGTCGCAAAGCTGACGGGCGCCTTTACGTTGCGTTCCGGCACTGTGTCCGACACCTACTTCGACAAGTACCGGTTTGAATCGGACCCGCGGCTTTTGCGATCGATTGCAGAGTTCATGATGCCTCGCCTCCCCAACGACGCGGAGGTGCTTTGCGGGATGGAGATGGGTGGCATCCCGCTTGCGACCGTGTTGAGCCAACTCAGCGGATTGCCTGCTGCCTTCATTCGTAAGCAACGCAAGACCTATGGCACGTGCCAATACGCTGAAGGCGCGTCCCTCGGCGGCAAACGCATCGTGTTGATCGAGGACGTCGTTTCGAGCGGCGGCGCGATCCTGGACGCGGTATCGATGCTCGAGGCGGACGGGATCAACGTCGATACCGCCGTTTGCGTGATAGACCGGCAGTCCGGCGGTGTCGAAGCCCTCGCCCAGGCCGGTGTAGAGCTTCGCGCCATATTCACGATGGAAGAAATAGAGGGCGGCGCATGAAATACGCGATCTTGGGCTTTGTCGTCGTGCATCTCGCTGCTTCGATTTGGCATGGGGACGCGCACACAACGCTCGGTATTGATCTCACTACCCTGCAGAGCCTGTTTGTCTACATCGTCATCTTAGCCACACCCATCGTCAGTGCTGCCCTTGTCTGGACCCGATTCACGCTGCTCAGCGTGGGCCTCTTCGCCTTTTCCATGACCGGCGCGCTCGTGTTCGGGGTTTACTACCACTACGTTCACGTATCGCCGGACAACATTGCACACCTTCCGGCGGGGCTAATGGACGCACAAACGCAGTTCATTCAAAGCGCGGCTTTGATTGCCAACATCGAACTATTTGCGGCAAGCGCCGGGTTCTTCATGCTGGGGCAAGTCTACAGAGCGTCTCGATGAAAGAGGGACCATGGAGCGACGCCCACTTCGATCAAATGAATTGGCATGACAATCATGTGCACGGCATAGGTATTCGCGAAGGTCAGTGGGGTGCCGGAGAGCTCGGCCTCGATATCGACTACATCCTAGAGTGGCTACCTGCCAAAGATGGCACGGTTGCGTTCCGTATCGCACCGGCACGCCTCACGTTTTCAGAAGTTACCGACCTTCGAATCGATCTCGACTACGCGTCTGCCTCGGCGGGGCTGGGTCCCTTTTCGATGGACGGGATCTCACGCGCAGGGAACGCATGGACTATCACGGTCAATTGGCCGCCCGGGTCGATCACGTTCTCTGCCGCCGGATTCGTGCAAACCCTTACCGGATCACCCGTCGTGTCCAAGGCGCAATGTCTCACCGCAAAGGAACGCACAAGCAGCGGTTCGTCGTAATCTCAACGGAACACATTCGAGTACACCACCTTTCGCGATGCGCCGACGATAACTACACTACCGGGTCACTCGTTACCTTGGGACTGGTCATGACGACGCTTCGAATGGTTCTATTACTGCTCGCCTTGCTACCAACGGCGGCGCTTGGGGTCATCCACGACCCGCGCGCGGTCTCTGCCGACCCGGCCACCACATCGACACCCATCGCGCCACGGCTCGACGGACTTGGTGAGCACAGCCACCCGGTAACAACGACCAACTCCGACTCTCAATACTTTTTCAATCAAGGACTGCGCCTAACCTACGGTTTCAACCATTCCGAAGCACTTCGCAGTTTCAAGGAAGCCGTACGGCTCGACCCCAACAACGCCATGGCCTACTGGGGCTGGGCTCTGGTTCTTGGCCCGAACATCAATCTGCCGATGCAACCCGAGGTTGCCGAACAAGCCTTCGACGCCATTCAGACAGCGGTATCGCTCAAAGGACGCGTTACCGATGCTGAAGCGGCCTACATCGACGCGCTCGCCGTCCGTTACGCGCCGGTAGCACCGAACGACCGAGGTTCCCTCGACATCGCTTACGTCGAGGCGATGGCCGAGCTCATTGCGGCCTATCCGGATGATCTAGACGCAGCCACCTTTTACGGCGCAGCGCTCATGAACCTGTCGCCTTGGGACTATTGGCAAGGGGACGGTAGACCCAAGGCAAACACCAAAAACATCATGGCCGCCTTCGAATCGGTTATCGCCCGCAATCCGAGTCACCCGGGCGCCATCCACTATTACATTCACACCGTCGAGGTCGCCCATCCGGAGCGGGCTGAAGCGCCGGCCGACGTCCTGCTTGGTCTTATGCCGGGCGCTGGACACATGGTGCACATGCCATCGCACATCTACATGCGGGTCGGCCGCTATGCAGACGCGTTTGCCGCCAACCGCAGGGCGTCGGATGCGGACGCCGGTTACATAGCCCAATGCAACGCCCAGGGCATCTATCCGCTCAACTACTATCCACACAACCTACATTTTTTGGTGTGGTCTGCGATGTTTCAGGGCCGCAGCGAAGCAGCCCTTGCGGGTGCCCGTGAAGTGCAGAGCAAAATTCCAAGGGACATGGGCAACTTGTTCGGCGTCTTCGAGACCTTCCTGTCGCAGCCACTCTACGTGATGGTTCGTTTCGGCTTGTGGGAGGCTGCGTTGGCCGAACCCC
>CBDTZM010000278.1:0-3986 GCA_965364915.1 uncultured Pseudomonadales bacterium
GACTGCGTTGCGCAACGAGCAAGATTTGCTGGACCACGATCGTGCGCGTTCTTGTGGCCAGTCGATCCCCGGCACGCATGTCAGGATTCTCGATACCAGCGGTGTCGAGTTGCCGCGCGGCGAGGTCGGCGAGGTGGTGGTGCGTGGTCCCAACGTGATGGTTGCCTACTGGAACAAACCGGAGCAGACCAGCGAAGTGCTCAAGGACGGGGCCTATTGGACGGGAGATCTCGGCTACATGGATGACGAGGGATATGTTTTTCTCGTCGATCGCAGCAAAGACATGATCGTTTCGGGTGGCGAGAACGTTTATTGCACCGAGGTAGAAGAGGTCCTCTACAAACATCCGGCAGTACTGGAAGCGGCCGCTTTCGGCGTTCCGGATGACAAGTGGGGTGAAGCGGTGCACGCAGTCGTCGTGCCCCGCGAGGAACACAACAATGTCGATCCGCAGGAAATCATCGAGTTCTGTCGACAACACATCGGTGGCTACAAAGTGCCGAAGGCGATCGACATACAACACGAACCGCTGCCGAAATCCGGAGTGGGTAAAGTGCTAAAGCGAGAACTGCGCGCCCCGTTTTGGGAGGGTAGGGACTCTAGCGTCAACTGAGTAAAACGATGGCAACGGATGAGTACCTGTTCGACGGGTTGAAGGTTCTCGATGTGGGCACTTGGATTGCAGGTCCCGTCGCGACGACGATGCTCGCCGATTTCGGCGCCGATGTGATCAAAGTCGAAATGCCCGGGGTTGGCGATGGCTATCGACAGTTCGCTGGGTTTCCAGCGACGCCCCAATCGGATGTCAACTACACGTGGCTCATGGATGCCCGCAACAAGCGCTCCTTGACGCTCAACCTCAAGTCACAGAAGGGCCGCGAGATCCTCCATCAGCTGGTCGCCGAATGCGACGTCTATGTCACCAATCATCCGATGGGCATGCGTCGAAACCTCGGTCTCACCTACGAGAATTTGGCGCCCCACAACCCATCCATGATCTATGCGTCGTTGACGGCGTATGGAGAACAGGGACCCGAACGGGACCGCGAAGGCTTCGATCTGGTTGCCTACTGGTCGCGCACCGGGTTGATGGACTTGGTGCGCAGCGAGGGCGCCGAGCCTGCTCACTCGTTGCCGGGCATGGGTGATCATCCGACGGCGGTGGCCATGTATGCCAACATCGTTACCGCACTGCTCAGGCGCGAGCGCACCGGCGAGGGCGGCTTGGTGCAGACGTCGCTGATTGCCAACGGGCTATGGGCGGCATCCTGTGTTGCCCAGGCTAAGTTCTGCAACGCGGATTTTACCGGCTACCGCGACCCGGCACGCATGCCGTTCTCGCGCGTGATGTATCTCACGGCGGACGATCGCTGGCTGCAATTCACCATGGTTCGCACCCACGAAGAGTTTGTCGACTTCCTGGCAGCCCTTGGTGCATCGTCGCTGCTGCAGGATGCTAGATTTGCGACGCCACCCGAGCGCCTTGTACATGGCGCCGAGTTGATCGCCGAACTTCGACCCCGCTTGCTGCGTGAGACCAGCCGCGTCTGGATGGCTCGTTTTCGGGAGGCAGGCGTGCCGGCATCGTTGGTCAGTGTGTTGGATGATCTGTTGGAAGACCCACAGCTGGAAGCCAACGGTATCGTCGCGGCGCCCGTGGAAGACATTGGCACCGATCGAGTCATCACGCCGCCGATCAACGTTGCCGGCTTGGCGAAGGTTGGTATCAAGAAGGCACCGGAACTCGGAGAGCACAACCAAGAAATACTCGGTGGTTTGGGTTACGACGCAGACGCCATCCAGGCTCTCGCCGACGAGCGGGTTATTTAGGTGCATGTGAGCTAGGTGGATCCGTTTTCGCAAGCCGCGCTGGGCGCGGTCGTGGCGCGCACGGTTGCGCCGCAAGGCATGGCGAAGGGCGTCATACTCGTCGGCGTGATTGCGGGTGCTGCACCGGATATCGACGTGTTCTTCTCGTTGGGCGGCGACTACTTCGACCGACTGGTCACGCATCGCGGCATCACCCACTCGCTGTTCTTCGCACCGGTCGTGGGCCCGTTGCTGGGCTACTGCATCTGGGGTCTCGCGCGCATCGGAAACAGCGCCGACCCACCAACGCGACGCGAGCTAGGATGGTGGATGGTCATCGCCTCAGCCGCGCTGTTATCGCATCCGTTGCTCGACTGGTTGACGCCATACGGCACCCAGTTGTTGTTGCCGTTCAGCGACCAGCGGTTCGCGATCAACGCCATGCCCATCATCGATCCGATCTATACGCTCAGCCTGATCTCTGGATTGCTGGCGGCCAGGTACGTGCAGGGCGGGCAGCACACCATCGCGATCGCCGCCGCAACGCTGACGCTTACGACTGCCTATCTGGGCTATGGCTGGTGGCAAAACGAGGCGGCGGAACGCTTTGCGACCGCACAACTGTCCGTTGAGGGTCGCAACGACATCCAAGTCACCGCCTTTCCGACGATATTCCAGGTGCACTACCGCCGCGTCGTCGCCCTTACCGACGACGAAGTCACCGTTGGCTACTTGTCTACCTGGAACCCTTGCAAGATCGTGTGGGGACGCTCACCGCGGTCAGAGCCCAGCGCTTTGGAAGCGCTTGTGGCCACCCGCGAGGGCGCTATCTTCGATTGGTTCTCGATGGGCTTTGCTCATGTGCTGGTGGATGCGACCGAGGCCGGGTTCCAACTGTCCATGGTGGACCTGCGCTACGGGTTGGGCTTAGACCCGAGGATCAGTTCGTTCAGCATCACCGCCAGCGTCGACTCGGCTTGGCAGATGATCGGCAATCCGACTAGCGGTGGCTTTGGCCCTCCGGCGAACGCGCCAACCTCGTTCCTAACCTCATTGTGGGCTGACGCGTACCCCGAATCATGCCCGGCAACGGGGTAGGCCCTAATCGACGAGGTTGCCGTCCGCGTCGCGGATTTCCGGCCCATGCACGCGCGCCCGACCGTCGCCGAATTTGGTATCGCGCGCGCGCAAGGTCTCGCGCAAGCCGATCTCGCGCACAGATTCACCATAGGCTCTCGCCGCCTTGGTGTTGTGTCCGCGCACGTCGTTTTCGGCGGCGAGCCGCTGTAACGTTCGGGCGCCCATCAGCTCCAATGCCAAGTTGATAATGCGCTTGTTGGCGCTCAGCAGATCCGGGTCGATCAGACACATACGCGATGCCAGTTGCTCCACCTCGTTTTCGAGGTGTTCGCTCGGAACCGCTTTCAACACCAATCCGATGTCTTGGGCTTCGGCACCGGTCACGGTATCGCCGGTCAGGGTCAAGCGTTTGGCCCACTGCGGCCCGACGTTGTATACCCACATGTTGTTAGGCAGTGCCCCGAGATCCCGGGCCGGTGGAAAGCCGAAGATGGCATCCTCGGCGGCAATGATCATGTCGCACAGCATGGCGATGTCGGTACCACCGGCGAGACAATAGCCGTGCACCTGCGCGATGACCGGTTTGTGCATGTCGAAGAGGGCCATGCGCAGCCGTTGTGCGCGTTCGAGTTGCCAAGCGTCGTCGTCGATCGAACGGCCACCGCGGTAACGGTTGGCATCGTCCTCGACGCGCGAAACGGGCACCCGCCCGCCGCCGCCGGCGAGATCGTAGCCCGCTGAGAAAGCGCGTCCCGCACCGCGGATGATGACGCAGTGCACTGCGGTGTTGTTGTCCGCCTCCCACAAGGCCTCTCCAAGCTCGACCTGCATCGCGAACGACAGAGCGTTCAGTTTTTCCGGACGGTTTAGCGTGATACGGGCCCGCCCGTCTGCGACCTCGTAAATGATGTTCTCAAAACCGCTCAACGACGTTCTCCTATGATTCCAAAAGTCTATGTCCAGAAGTAGCTCAACAGGTTCCAGTAGTTGAGCTCCCACACGAATATCAACCCGATCAGTGCAAAGGCGCTATAGCGGATGCGCATCCAAAGCGTACCGTCTCCGTTCACCCACTGCATGACGCTGAAATAGACGCC
>CBDTZM010000279.1:0-3947 GCA_965364915.1 uncultured Pseudomonadales bacterium
TAACTGGCAGCGCTTTCGCAACCGACAGGTGTCATCGCAACGACCTTGGTCGTCTATATGGTTTGCCTGTTGGGCATTGGTTGGTGGGCCCGAGGGCGCACGTCCGATAACGATAGCTTCTTCATCGGCGGCCGCCGTCTCGGCGCGTTCGTTGCGTCGATGAGTTATGCGGCCGGTTCTTCGTCCGCGTGGTCGATCTTGGGCGTCAGCGGCATTGCGTACAGCCAAGGTCTGTCGGCCATCTGGCTGCTGCCGGGCACGCTGACTGGTCACGTACTTGCGTGGTTTTGGTTGGGGCGTCGCTTGAACGAAGCGTCCCAGACACATCGATGGGTCACGTTGAACGACCTCGTCGTGCAAGGTGTGGCGGGACGCGAGCGGCGCCGTTTGTTGATCATTGCGGCGGCCATTATTGCCTGTTCGTTTCTTTTCTATGTCGCGGCCCAACTGCAAGGTGCGGCGAATACCTTTGCGGAGGTATTCGGCCTCACGGAGGTGATGGCGTTGTTGTTGGGTGCCGGGGTGGTGTTGGTCTACACCATGCTCGGCGGGTTCTGGGCGGTCAGTGTTACCGACGCGCTGCAAGCCGTGTTGATGCTGCTCGCGGCGCTCGTATTGCCGTTGATGGCGCTCGATGCGATCGGTGGGATGGGCGCGCTCTTCTCGAGCCTCGAAGCCAATGCGAGTGCCGCCAAGCTGTCCTTGACCGGCGGCAATGAAGGCATGCTGGCGGTCGGTCTGATACTGGGATTGTTGAGTATCGGTTTTGGTCCGCTCGGGCAGCCGCACCTATTGAATCGCATCATGGCGTTGCGTGATCCTTCGAGTCTGGCAACCGCGAGAGTCGTGGCGTTGGTTTGGTTCGTGGTTGTTCTCGGTGGCATGTTTGTCGCCGGGCTTTGCGCACATGAGTTGCTCGCCAACACCGCGGTGGAGGATCCGGAGCGCCTGTTCTTTCAACTCAACGTACAATTGTTGCCGCCGGTGTTCGCCGGCGTTCTGATCGCCGCGGTGTTGGCGGCCATCATGTCCACCGCCGATAGCCAATTACTGGTAGCAGCGTCTGCGGTAGGTCACGACCTACTGCAACGCGGTTCGCTTGCGACGTCTCGGCTAGTCGTCGGCGTCATCGGCATGCTTGCCGTCGTTGTGGCGTTGGTGTTGCCGGAAGCCATCTTCACGCGGGTTTTGTTCGCCTGGAACGCTCTGGGTGCGGCTTTCGGACCTATCGTCATTGCACGACTTCTCAATTGGTCGCTGTCGGCAGCGAGCGTAGGTTGGGCGATGGTGTTGGGGTTTGGGTTGACGGTGATACTGTATCTCTTGCCCGACGCGCCGGGCGACCTCGCCGAGCGGGCGGTGCCTTTCATCGTCGCACTCGGCGTGCTCGCGACCGCGCGCCGGATAAAAACCGCCAGATGATCATCTCAGGTCGAATGCGGTGGTATTCTGAGACCTCCAGGGACGGAGAACCCGATTGAAAACGCTCTACATACTTCGGCATGGCCAAACCGAATGGAATGTGGAAAAGCGCATGCAGGGACACATGGATTCTCCGCTGACCGATAAAGGCAAGCAGCAGGTGAATGCCCACGGCAAAACCCTCAAGGCGCTGGGCGGTATCGATCAACTATTCGTTTCACCCTCTGGCCGTACTCGAGAGACGGCCTACATCCTCAACTCGTATACGAAAGCAGCGATGACCTTCGAGAGCGCACTCATGGAGCGCGACTGCGGTGAATGGTCGGGACAGCTACTGAGTGACGTGGAAGCGCGGTATCCACAGGCTTGGCGGGCGCGCGAGGAGGACGCGTTCGAACATCGTCCGCCCGGCGGCGAGAACCTGCGTGACATGCAGGAGCGTGTCGGTGATTTCATTCGGTCGTTGTTCGCCGTCGATTGCGATGTGGTCGGTCTGGTCACCCATGGCGTCATGTCGCGCGTCATCTTGATGCAACTGTTGGGTTTGAACGCCAAGGAAGCGCTTCGCGTTTACCACCCGAACGATGCTTTTTACCGGCTGTCATTTCATCCAGCGGAGATCGAAACGCACCATTTCAAGGACGGCGCCGGACCGCAGGCAGGATTGCTTCGCCACACGCAAGCTGAAACAATCGCCAGTCGAAGAAAATAAACGCAACGGGGAAAGACCATGAAAGTAGATGGTGGCGTCGGGTGGGAACTCGACAAGGTGGGCGCGCAAGCCCAAGAATTGGAGGAGATGGGGTACGCGGGCATCCTTTCCGCGGAAACCTCGCACGACCCGTTTTTGCCGTTGTTGGTGGCGGCGCAAAACACCGAGCAAGTTGACCTAATGACCGGCATCGCGGTCGCTTTCGGCCGTTCGCCCATGACCTTGGCCAACATTGGCCACGATCTCAATGCAGCGTCGAAGGGCCGCTTTGTCCTAGGACTCGGCTCTCAGATTCGCGCGCACATCACCAAGCGATTCAGCATGCCTTGGTCTAATCCGGCGGCGCGAATGCGTGAGTTCATCCTCGCGATGCGCGCCGTTTGGGCGAACTGGAATGACGGCGAACCATTGGAGTTCACGGGGAAGTTCTACACGCACACCTTGATGACACCGTTCTTCACGCCGACCAATACCGAGTTTGGCGCGCCGCGTGTGTTTCTCGCCGCCGTTGGACCGCTCATGACAGAAGTGGCGGGAGAGGTTGCCGATGGCATGATAGCCCACGCCTTCACCACCGAAAAGTATCTTCGCGAAACTACCCTTCCCGCGTTGGAGCGTGGGTTTGCCAAGGCGGGCAAAAAGCGCGAGGACTTCGAGATCAGCTATCCGGTGTTTGTCGTAACCGGTCAGAACGAGGACGAGTTGGCCGCTGCGAAGGTTGCTGCGCGCCGGCAGATTGCCTTCTACGGCTCGACCCCGGCGTACAAACCGGTACTCGACAGCATCGGCGTCGGCGAGTTGCAGGGCGAACTCAACGCCATGTCGAAGCAGGGTCGTTGGGAGGAGATGGGCGATCTCATCGATGAAGGTATTCTGAAATCATTCGCCGTGATCGGCGAACCTAGCACCATTCCAGGTCAGATCAAGAGCCGTTACGGAGACATCGCCGATCGAACCTCGGCGGCCTATGCGAGCGTTCCCAAGGACGATCGCAAGAAGATGATCGCGGAGTTGACGGCCGCGTAGCCACTCACGAAAAACGCTGCACGTTCACAGCAAACGGGGAAAGCGATGAAGGTAGATACGGGTATCGGGACCCAACTCGACAAGATTCCGGCGTTAGCGCGCGATATCGAGGGGCTTGGGTATGACGGCGTCAACACCGCGGAGACCAGCCATGATCCGTTCTTGCCGTTGTTACTTGCGGCCGAGCATACCGATAGGATCGAACTCAGAACGTCGATCGCCGTTGCCTTTGCCCGCAATCCCATGAACTTGGCAAACCTGGGCCACGATCTCAACGCTTATTCGAAGGGGCGTTTTACCCTGGGTCTTGGTTCGCAGATCAAACCGCACATCACCAAGCGCTTCAGCATGCCGTGGGGTGCGCCGGCGGCGCAAATGCGTGAGTTGGTGTTGGCCATACGAGCGATTTGGGCGAACTGGTATGCGGGCGAGCCGCTGCAGTTCGTCGGTGAACACTACCGGCATACACTGATGACGCCGGCCTTTACGCCGGAGAACACCGAATATGGCGCACCCAAAGTGGTGCTCGCGGCGGTCGGGCCACGGATGACCGAGGTGGCCGGCGAGGTGGCCGACGGCATGATGATTCACCCGTTCAGCAACGTCGCGTATATCGAGTCGGTGACGCTACCGGCGCTCGAACGGGGACTGGCCAAGGCTGGTCGATCGCGGAATGATTTCGAGCTGTCGTACGCGAACTTCGTGGTCACGGGGCGAGACGAGGCGGAGTTCGACGCGACCATGACGACCGTCAAGAAACGCATCGCCTTCTATGGCTCGACACCCG
>CBDTZM010000280.1:0-3936 GCA_965364915.1 uncultured Pseudomonadales bacterium
CGCGCACGGTACGTTCGATGTTGCCGCGGTAAGCGCGCGTCTGCTTGTCCACCAACGGGTTCAATTCGGTGACGACTTCGTCAAAGATTTCGGGGTTACCGTCGTATTCTGTGACCACTTTCTCCAGCAGCTCGTCGACCTTGCGTCCGACTTCGCGGTCGATGCCATCTGCTGCGTCTCGTTGGTTCCCCAGTCGGGCCAACTGGTTGAGCATCATGACCGCGCTGTGAGGCGATGCTTCATCACTTTCGAGGAATCGTGGGTCACGCGCCGCCAGCTTGTTCAACGTGATTTCCAATCGTTGAACCCACTCGCGGATGCCTTCGGTGATCAAACGGTCTTCTTGTATGGACTCGACGAGGTTTTCCATCACGTCCAAGGTATCGAAGTCCTCTTCGGTGAAGGCCTTGTGGTCGCCGTGAGACTCTTTCAACACCTCGATCAACCGCGGCTTCAGTCGTGTGTCGGAAAGCGTTGCATCGCCCAGCTCAGCCTCGATAACGCCCAACGCATCGAGAATGTCGGCGCTGGCAAACGTGTCGTCAGGCCCGGCATTCGGTTCGGCAAGAAGCTCGTCGCGTTCACCGCGCACCAGTTCGCGAGTGCGCCGGCCGAGGCCTAGGATACTGCGCGCCGCATCGTACGCCTGCCTGGGCGGCGGTATGTTGAATGGGTCTTGATCGACCCGCGCCGCCGCGACGCCATCGGCCGCCATCGCCACCTCTCGAACCGCGGCATCCATTTCCTGGTAGGCCTCGGGATCGACGCGCACGCCGCTGCGGTTGCGCACGATCGACCGCTGAGCCAAGCTATTGCGCAGCTCTTCCACCGATGGGAATACGCGGCTTTCTTCCAAGACGGTGCTCAAGGCGCCATAAATGTTGCCGAGTATCGGCACCAGCACGTCTTCGAAAAGCTTGTATACGTCTTGCTTGACGTTGCGCCGCAGCTCTAACTCTTTGATCGCGTCATCGAATGCCCAGCTGATGACCGCCGGGCCGACCGGTATCACGTCTTTGTGACTCCAGGGCTTGGCGACAAGTCCGAGCTGAGCCCTGAGATCCAGGAGCTCTTCGGTGTAACGGTTCTCCGCCTTGGAGATGACCTCGGCGATCGCCAACCACTCTTCGAACTGATCCGTATCGACGAGTTCCAGTTTCTGGGAGGTATTGCCGGTCTCGCGGCGGCGGCGTTTTTCTAGCACCTCTTCTAGATCGGATACCTCATCGATTTGGCGCAAGACCTGATCGATGAACACGCCTTGCACGATGTCCTTGCGCTTCTCGATCTGGTCCAACCCTTCCATATACATGGTTTGCACCGCGTTGGTTCCAGCATCACGGGCTTTGATGAGAAACGCATCTGCGCTGCTTTCGAAGAACTGGTTCGACACCCTTTGCAGAGCGCGCTGCATGACCGTGCGCATGCGTTTTCTGAGCTTTTCGGCGTCGCCCTTTTTGATGCGGGTGTCGCGTAACCGCTCTTCTGCCGGCGCTTGCCCGTCGGCCGCTGCCCCATCCACCTGCCCGCGTTTCGTGGCCGGTGAAGCCGCATCTGCGTTCAACGCTTCGTCGGTCACGTCTTCGGCGGATCGTGCCAACATCCCCGACGCCTTGGCGAACTCGATCAACGTGTCGAACGCGTCCTGAGGCATGCCTGAATCGAACTGCACACCGATGCCGTTGCCGGAGTCGGTCAGGCGCGCAATCGTGGCTTGAGTGCGAAAGTGTTGTTGGCCGGTGGGTGTCGCGACCGAGAAATGCAGTGCCACTTCATCACCCGGTTGGGGGTTGGCGCCGGTTGCCGTCAACGAACGCGCGCCTCCGGCTCCGGACAGCAGCATGCCTTCTTGACAGAAATCGCGCACAGTACAAAGCCAAGACCGCCCCTGTTCCGGATGAACGAGGGCAGACAACGAGATGGGCTGACGAGTGAAGCGTCTACGATTCAATTTACAGAGAATCCATCTGCTGCAAAACCAAAATGACGATACCCCATAACCATGAACAGGTCATCCAACTCCACCCACCTGCAAACGTGACACCCATCACGCTTTCGACGGTTTCTTGCGACTTGTAAGGCTATCTCAGTCGGTTCCGGCCATCGCTTGCGCCACGGCCGCCTGCCAACCCGCCATCAACGCCTCGCGCTGAGCGTCAAGCATGTTCGGGACAAAGTCGCGATCGAGCACTCGCAGCCCATCCCGTAAGGACGGTACGACCCCAGCACCAAGTGCGGCGAGATGGGCAGCACCCAAAGCCGTGGTTTCGATGATGACCGGTCGTTCTACCTTCACGTTGAGAATGTCTGCCAGAAACTGGCACAACCAATCGTTGACCACCATGCCTCCGTCCACGCCGAGTTGCTTCAACGCCGCGCCGTCCTTAGCCATCGCTGCCAACAACTCCGCCGTCTGGTAAGCGACGCTAGCGAGGGTCGCGGTCACGATTTGCGCACGCGAGCTGTCCAGGGTGAGCCCGGTAATCGTGCCGCGAACATGAGGTTTCCAACGCGGCGCGCCGAGGCCGGTGAAGGCGGGCACCACGTAAACGCCGCCGGTATCGACGCCGGTACTGCGCGCCAGCGCTTCGGTCTCTGCGGCGTCGTCGATCAACCCCAGTTGGTCGCGCAACCACTTCACCGCCACGCCGGCGACGAAGATGCTGCCTTCGAGTGCATAGGTGACCTCGCCCGCTAAGCGATAGCCGACTGTGGTGAGCAACCCATGGCTGGAACTGAGTTGCTCGTGTCCCGTATTGGTCATCAGGAAGCACCCGGTGCCGTAGGTACTCTTGCACATGCCCACCTCTAGGCTACCCTGCCCAATCAACCCCGCCTGCTGGTCGCCGGCCACACCGGTTATGGGTATCGCTGCACCAAACCATTCGGCATCGGCAATGCCAAAATCATGCGCGCTATCGCACACGGCAGGCAGCAGCGCCGCCGGAATGTCGAAGTAGTCGAGCAACCCGGAATCCCATGTCTGTGTGCCAATGTCGAACAACAACGTGCGTGACGCGTTAGTGGCGTCGGTCAGATGCATCTGCCCTTTCGTCAGGCGCCACAACAGAAACGTATCGACCGTGCCAAAGCACAACCCGCCGCTGGCGGCTCGTTGCCGCAGATCGGGTCGTTCGTCCAACAGCCAGGCCAGCTTGGTGCCGGAAAAATACGGGTCGAGGACCAATCCCGTCTTCGCCGAGATCGATTGCTGCATACCCTCGCGTTGCATCTGCTCGCAGCGCTTAGCGGTACGACGGTCTTGCCAGACGATCGCGTTGTAGACGCATTGGCCCGTTTGCTTGTCCCACACCAACGTCGTTTCTCGTTGGTTGGTTATGCCGATCGCAGCGATGTCACGCCCCTCGACGCCCGCGTCGGCGATTGCGTCGCGGCAAGCACCCAACGTCGTTTGCCACAACTGTTCCGGGTCTTGCTCGACCCAACCATCTTGCGGAAAACTCGAATCAACGGTGCGCTGTCCAGCGCCGCGAATGCTCGCGCCAGCGCCGGCGGCCAACTCAAAAACAATGCCCCGAGAGCTGGAAGTGCCTTGATCGATGGCCAAGATAAGGCTCATGAATCTCCCCACCTCAATGATTCCGAAAACACAATATATAGTGTTGGCCAAACTCGCGAAATGGCCCCTTCCTGCCCCTTCCAGAGCCGCTTGAAACCACTCACAAGCGTTCCACCGAGGTTCAACAGGTTATCCACAGGCTTTACCTTGCATTCGCGAAGGGAGCGCACTATCTTGTGTGTCCGGGGTTTTGAAACCCAAGATGTTGCGGTTTGGCGCATTGACTCGGTCAAAAAATTCATGTTCGAGCGGGTCGCAAAACCACGACAAAATCGACGTGCCAACGCTCGGAGGGGGTGTTGAGTCACACGAGAATTCAGGTAAGAAAGCAGCCGATAGCAAACCGCACTTTTTTT